>QWQU01000029.1 GCA_003670735.1 Chloroflexota bacterium
ACACCGACGCCGCCCTCCAGTCCGGCTCGTTCACCGTCGCCGGCTACCCCGGCGACAAAAGCTCGGCCACCCTCTGGAGCGCCGCCGGCGCGATCGATCGAGCCGACTCCGGCCTCGTCTACTTCCGACTCGACGTCACCCACGGCAACAGCGGCGGCCCAATCTGGAAGCAGACCACGACAGGCCCGAGCATCGTCGGCATCGTCGAGGGCGGCAGCAGCAGCACGAACATCGGCGTGCGCATGTCGCAGCCGGTGATCGACCGCTATCGCAGTTGGGTCGGCGGCGCGAACGACACGCCGTCCATCACGCCGACCATCCCCTCCACCATCGCCCCGCCACAGCCGCGCACCCTGAGCGCGAGCCCGAGCTCACTCGCCGCGCCGACCGGCCACTCCGCCTACTCCGTCCTCAAGCTCGGCGCCGCCGAGGGTGCTGGCGACCTCGTGCTCCGCAGCTCGGGTGGCACGCTCACCCTCGACAGTCTGCTGGCACCGCTCTCGTGTGCCGGCGGCACGAAGCTCTGCGTCGGCGTCACCGGCAGCGGCACTGGCTCGGTGACGATCCCCGACAGCGTGAACGATCTCTCGTCGCTGGTCGTCACCCTCGCCGGCACGGTCGTTCGAGACACCACCGTCACGGTCACGGCGACGCAGGGCACCGGCAGCTCGCCGTGGCAGCTCGCAATCCCCGTGCAGGTGAAGACCGACAACACCCTCGGCACGAACGCGAGCAGTGGTCAGATCAGCTCGGGCACGATCCCCAGCAGCGGCGGCATCGGCTTGATCGTCTTCGACGGCGGCACGTCCGAGCAGCTCGTCACCGCGGCGGGCTGCCCGTCCGCCACCGCCGTGTTCTGGGTGGCCGATGGTGCGAGCTTCATCACCTACATCCCCGGCGCGAGCATCGCGTCCGTGAACGCCTCGTGGGACGCAAAGTTCGGCAGCACCGGCATCCCGAGCGGCACCGCGATCATCGCCCGCTGCCGCTAATAAGCGTTCGAGGCGTCTACGCGCCCTTTTGGCACCCGGGACAAAAGTGGGTCCCTCTGCCGTTGAGCTTGATCTTCTGAATGATCTTCCCGCAGCGCGTGCACGGCTCGCCGTCGCGGCGGAACACGTGCACCTTCATGTGGTGCATCCCAATGCTCCCGAGGCCATCGAGGTAGTCCGAGAACGACGACCCGCGATCGCCGAGCGACTCGTGCAATGTCTCGAGCACCGCATGGTGCAGCGCGGTCACCCGTCGTGGCGTCAGCTCATTCGCCGGCGTTCGAGGATCGACGCGCGCAATCCAGCACGACTCGTCGGCGTAGATGTTGCCCACCCCCGCCACGACCTTCTGGTCGAGCAGCGCTGACTTCACCGCAATCGATCGCGTCGCGAGCTTGTCCTTCAGCCACTGCGGCGTGAAGTCCTCGCTGATCGCATCCGGGCCATTGCGCGGCATCGCCTCGCTCACGTCATCGACGATGTGCCAGGTGCCGAACTTGCGCAGGTCGTTGAAGCGCATCGTCGTGCCGTCATCGAGGTCAATCCGCGCGCGTTCGAAGCGATGCGCGGGTGCGTCCCCCGCCTTGTGCACCAGCGACCCCGTCATCCGCAGGTGCGTCACCCACGTCTGCCCGTTGTCGAGCCGTGCGAGCAGGTACTTGCCCTGTCGCCCGAACCCATCGATCCGTCGCCCCGTCATCGCCTTCTCGAGCGCCCGAGGCGAATGCGAAACCGCGAGCCGCTCCGTGCCCGCGTGGATCTGCACGCGCGTGATCGTCCGCCCCACGATCAGTGGTTCCAGGTCACGGCGAATCGTTTCGACTTCAGGCAGCTCTGGCATGTGGTCTCGCGGCTAGCGAGCAGCCTCCATGTCGCCCCAGGAGTGGCCCCACTTCTCATCGATGTCGAGCGGCACCGCGAGCTGGATCGACGGCATCAGCCGGTGCGCCACGTCGCGCACATCATCGAGTTCAGCCTTCGGCAGCTCGAAGATCAGTTCGTCGTGCACCTGCAGCACCATCCGCGCGAGCTTGCCCTTGGCCCGCCGCGCATCGAGCTCGACGTCGATGTTGTTCATCGCCGTCTTGATGATGTCCGCAGCCGTGCCTTGGATGGGCATGTTCATCGCCACGCGCTCAGCCGCCATGCGGCGGTTGTGGTCCGTCGTGCGCAGGTCGGGGATGTAGCGACGGCGCCCCAGCAGCGTCTCCGCGTAGCCACGCGCGCGAGCCTCGGCGACCGTCTGCTCGCGCCACTCGGCAACCTTCGGATACGCCTCGAAGTACGCCTTGATGAACGCCTCTGCCTCATCTCGAGGTATGCGCTCGCGCGCGGAGAGCCCGAACGCGGTGAGGCCGTACAGCACGCCGAAGTTGAACACCTTGGCACGGCGGCGCATGTCCGTCGTGACCTCGTCGAGCGCGACGCCGAACACCTTCGACGCTGTCGCGCGGTGAATATCGAGGCCTTCCGCGAACGCGCGGCGCAGCTCGCCGTCATCCGCGACATGGGCCAGCACGCGCAGCTCGATCTGCGAATAGTCGAACGAGAGCAGCACCGGCTCCTCGCCGCAGTCGCGCGCGATGAACGCACGGCGCACCTCGTTGCCAATCTCCGTGCGCACCGGGATGTTCTGCAGGTTCGGGTCGTTCGAGGACAGTCGCCCCGTCGCCGCCGTGACCTGCGAGAAGACGCTGTGCACCCGCCCCGTCCGCGCATTGACCTGCTGCGGCAGCGTGTCCACATACGTCGATTTGATCTTGGTCAGCTCGCGCCATTCCAGCACGGCATCGATCACCGGATGCACATCGCGCATCGCTTCAAGCGCGTCCGCGTCCGTGGTGAACCCCGTCGCCGTCTTGCGCGTCTTCGGCAGGTTCAGCTCAGTGAACAGCACCTGCGAGAGTTGCTGGGGTGATCCGATCTGGAACTCGTGCCCCACCGCGTCGAACGCGGCCTGTTGCGCGATCTCGATCCGATCGACCAGCCGATCGCCGATGCGGTGCAGCGCGTCCGTATCGACCGCGAGCCCCCACTGCTCCATGTGCGCGAGCACCGGGATGTGTGGCAGGTCGAGCGACTCGAACACCTTCCGCACCTCGGTCGCATCGAGCTCGGGCGCGAGCGCGTCCGCGAGCCGCAGCGTGAGGTCGGCGTTGCCCGCCGCATACGCGGCGCACGCCTCGGGAGTAGTCTGCGCGAACGTCACGGCCTTGCGGCCGGTGCCTAGCAGCGTCTTCGGATCCACGAGCTCGTGCCCGAGCCGGTCGAACGCAATCCCACGGATCGTGACGTTCGATTCGCCGAGCAGGTACGCGGCGACCATCGTGTCGAAATCGACCGACGGCATCCAGAACCCGTCCGCCGTCTCAGCCAGCGCGAGCATCACGTTCTTGCCGTTGTGCGCGACGCGAGCGATCTCCGGATCAGTCAGCACCGGCTGCAGCGCGCTCAGCACCTCGTGCTGCGTCAGCTGGAACAGGCCGCCATCCATCCCGAGGTCCATGCCCAGCAGTGGCGGCTGCGAGTGCCCGAACGGCACATACCACCCCTTGCCGGCCTCGACGCTCAACCCGATGCCAACGAGGCAGTCGGCCGCGCGCATCGGATGCGAGTCGTCCGCCACGAGGTCGAACGCAACACGTCCCGCAGTCCGAATCGCAGCGACCACGGCCGCCAGTGCCTCCGTCGTCGTGACGACCTCGTACGCAGCAGTCGCAACCTCATCAACCGGGCGCGCGCGCACCTCGGCGATCTCCTGGTCCGTGACGTGCTCCGGCAACCGGCTCACGAGCGAGCGGAACTCCAGCTCGCGGAACAGGTCGAGCACCGCCTCGCGGTCGTAGTCCGACACCGCAGCAGCCTCGAGGTCGAGCGTCACGCCCGGCACGGCCTGCACGATCGTCGCGAGGTCGCGCGAGTGCTCGGCGGACTCGCGACCTTCCTCCAGCGCCTTCTTCGTGCGTGGCGGCGTGATCTCGTCGAGGTGCTCCAGCATCTTGTCGACGGTGCCGTACTGCTGGATCAGCGCGACCGCGCCCTTCTCGCCGATGCCCTTCACCCCCGGAATGTTGTCCGAGGTGTCACCGACGAGTGCCTTGTAATCGATGATGTGAATCGGCTCGAAGCCGAATCGATCCTCAACGGCGCGCTCGTCGTAGAGGATGTAATCGCGCTGGTACGGTCGATACATGTATGCACGCACACCGGGACGCACGAGCTGCAACAGGTCGTTGTCGAGCGTGACGATCATTACGTTCAGCCCTGCCTCGACCGCCTGGCTCGCGAGTGTGCCGACGACGTCGTCCGCCTCGAAGCCCGGCGCTTCGACCACGGGAATCCTGAACGCGTCGAGCATCTGCCGCACGCGCCCGATCTGCGGACGCAGGTCATCCGGCATCGGCGCACGCGTCGCCTTGTAGGTCTTGTCCGACTCATGCCGGAAGGTCGGCGTCGGGCCATCCCACGCCGCGATCACGTACGACGGCTTCAGCTCATCCAGCACGTGCAGCAGGCTGTTGGCGTAGCCGAACACCGCCGCCGTCGACTCCCCCGTCTTGCGCACCTGCAGCACGTCCTTCAGCGCGAAGTACGAGCGGTAGATGATCCCGTGGGAATCGAGGACGACAAGCAGCGGCGGCTTGCCCTCCGCTGTGGAGGTCGAGGTCTTGGCGGTCTTGGTCGGCATGAGCGGCAGTATAAGACGCCTCTCCGGCTGACTCGTCCGCAGACGCTCCACAACACAGGCTCTAGGATTGGACGATGCAACCCATCTCGTATCGCGGTTCAGGGGCGGAGTAATGCCGGGCGCGCTCCACGTCGTCGCGGCCCGCTTCCGCCCCGATGCCGACGCCACCGGCGTCGAGCACGCGCTCGAGGCTGCCCGTGCGCTCGCAGAGGCACCCGGCGTCGAGACCGTCGTTGTCGCCCGCTCGGACGAGCAGCTCGTCGTCGCCACCTGGCTCGAGGGCCGGCAGGCGCTCGATGCCTTCGCCGAGTCCCGTGCCCACATGTCGTTCGTGATGCAGGGCCTCGCCCCCGTGATCCGCGGCATGTGGAGCGCAGCCATCGAGGCCGACTGCGACCTCCCCCCGGCCGACACCGCTGCGCTCTGGGCCTTCGCCCTCCCCACCACCGAGGGCGTCTACGAGTGGCAGGTCCGTGACCTCCTCGCCGCCATCGAGGCGATGCCTGGCACCGCCACCACCGGCCCCACCGTCGAGGAGCGCGAGCGCTACCGCGCCGGCGGCCTGCTCTGCCTCACCGCCACCGAGCGTGCTGCCCTCGAGGCCGCACTGCCGGAGGCCCGCACCCAGTGGGCCGAGGCTGCCGGTGGCGCCGTCGAGGAAGCCCTCGCGGACGTGCTCCCGTCATGAGCCGCAGATGGTGAACAAGCGTCGCCGCTACGAAGCCGACTGGCCGACGACGCTCGCGCCCCGTCGGAAGCGGCTCAGTCGCTGGATGCTCATCGCCGCGATCGGCCTGGTCGTGAGCGTCTTCGCCTCGACCCGCATCAATCGAGGCGTCTCGACCGTCCCGCCAAGTGCGACCGCAACCGCCGTACCAACGGTGAGTTCCACGCCAGGCATCCCCGGGGACGAGGTGCTCGAGCAGCGCGCGAACGGCTCGTGGTACGTCCGCAACCCCGAAGGGTGGCCGCTCGTCACCGTCACGCACATCGTCGATGGCGACACACTCGACGTGCAGGCCTCGGGTGTCACGTTGCGCGTGCGCGTCTTCGGCATCGACACGCCCGAGCGTGGCGAGCCCTGCTACACCGACGCCACGAAGCGTCTCGAGGCACTCGCCGGCCACGAGGTGCGACTCATCCCCGACAAGCGCCTGCAAGACCGCAACGGCCGCGAGCTCCGCTACGTGCTCGCGCCGGACGGCCTCTCGCTCGACGCCGCACTGGTCAACGAGGGCTATGCGAAGGCATGGCGCGACGACGGCGCGTTGCGAGATCGACTCGTGCAGATCGAGATGAATGCGAGTGCCGCCAAGCGCGGCTGTCTCTGGGCGAATCGCTAGGCCTACGCGCTAGCGCTCGAGCTGGAACACCTGCGCGCCGTTATCCCACTGGACGATCTGGTGCGGTGCCGCGACGTTGATCCACGCGACGCGTGTCGCTCGACCGTTGCGCACTTGCAGGCGCCACGCCTCGAACGTCCCCGCAGGAACGATGATGTTCTGCTTGCCGGTCACGGTCAGGTCAACGGTCTGTCGAGTCTTACCGACTGCATCCAGCGACACGTAGCGCGCGTGGTACCCATCGGCCAGCACGAGCGTGCGCCACAGCCAGAGCGATGACTCGTTGTCATAGATGATCTCCGGTACTGGGATCGACTTCGGCTTGTCCGTGTCCTGCGACACGGAGACCGTCTTGCCGTCCGCCGCATAGTCCGCCGCGTAGCGATGCGACTGATCGCGCCCGCTTTGCTCACGCAGCATCGAGGTTGGCCGCAGGTCGCCCGCACCCGCGACGACCGTCGTCGTGTCCGTGTTCGGCGTCACACCCGCCGGCGGCGACACCTCTTCGTAGCGCTGCTCCAGGCGCAGGTTCGCGCCGTCACGGCGTACCGAGAGCGTGCCCTTCCCGCCCGATGCGCCGAGGTCCGCGCGAATCGAGTACGTCAGCCGCTCGCCATCCGCGAACGGCACAGAGCCCACGATTGGCTCAGCCTTCGCACCACTGGCGCCCGGCCCGCACGCGCCGAACAACGCGGCACACACAACGAGAGACACGAGGACGATTCGATTGATCACGACGCGAGGCTATCAGAGGTGTTCGCTGTGATCCTGAGCGTGAAGTAACGAGTACCGCGTGTTCGCGATCTGAATACGCGCGGTGTTACTTCGCTGAACAGTGTCCTAGACCATCCCCACAAGAAGCTGGGCGAGAAGTAGCTACGCTACCGGGAGGCGGCGCGCTCCCAGAGCGACTCGTAGCCCTCGCCGCCGCGGATCGCCGCGGCGACCTCGGCACGCTCGGCGGCACGCACGTCGCGGTACGCCTCTTCGGCGTACGGCAGCATCGTGTCGCCAGCCTCGCGCACGAGGCGATCGACGATGCACTGCCACAGCCCCGTGTCCTGCATCACCTGCACATAGCGCGGCCATGCGACCACGGTGATGTGATCCGGCAGCGGCATGCGCGGACGCTCCGCCTGGAGGTAGCGATAACGCTCCTCGGCACCGTTCACGGGCGGTACGAGCCGAATCAGGGGCAGATCGCCAGTGCCGCCGGGCCGCATGTCGAGCAGCAGCCGCTGGCCAATCACGTGGAAGCGGACGATCACAACGTCGGCCTCGTCAAAGACGTGGCCCATCTCCTCGATGTCGACGCCGAAGTCCGGATCTGGCATGGCTTCATTGTACGAGCCCGCCACACACGCGCTAGCCGGATCCTCGGGCTAGGAGCGCGCTGGCAGCTGGTACGTGCGGTCCAGGTACGGGAAGTGGATTAGCCCGCTCATCTGCAGCCCGAACGCCACCATCACCAGCCCCCCGACCCGCGTCACGGTGTCGAGGTGGTCCGTCAGCACGCCGCCAAGCAGCCCCGCCGAGGCCCCCAGCGCCGAGAAGACGAGCGTGAAGCCGAGCATGAACGCGAGCGAATGCGCCAGCACGTGGCGACGGCTCGAACGTGCCTCGCCGCTCGCGATCGCCGCCTCCCCCGCCAGGTTCGCGAGGTAGACCGGCAGCAGCGGCAGCACGCAGGGCGAGAGGATTGAGGCCATCCCGCCAACCATCGCCACCAGCGGCCCCAGCGCCCCCGCCGCCATTGGCGCGAGCTGCGCCTCCGACGCGGTGCCACCGAGCAAGCCCATCGCCTGGAACTGCCGGTTCAGCCGCCCGAACTCACCCAGGAACATCGCCGCGCCGACCACGATGAACAGCGCGCCGCACGCCGCCATCACCGCCGGCAAGTACGGATACACCCGCCGCAGCCGCGGCGAGAGCCATCCGAACGCGAGCCCGAACAACAGAAACCACAGCCCGAGGCCAAGCGAGTACGCCGCCAGCAGCAACGCCCCACGCCACGCCGTCCCCGACGCCGCCGCCAGCGCCAGCACCGCACCAAGGATCGGCCCGATGCACGGCGACCACGCCGCCGCGAACGTCGCCCCGATCAGCGTCGAGCGCGGGTACGCCGTGATCGGCTCGGCCACCCGCTACTCCTCCTCGATCCCGAGCAGTCGTCGGCGCGCCGCGTCGTAGCGCTCTTTCGCGCGTGACTCGCGGTTCAGCATCGCTTTGATCTCCGGTGGAGGCAGTCGCTCACCATCGAGGAAGAACGCATGCACCTTCGCAAGCTGCGCCTGCCAGTCCTCGTACGCCTCGCGGTACGCGGCCTTCGGATCGTCGTTGGAGTTCGTCATGCAGCCAGTCTAGCGACGCGACCTGCCGGCAGTCCGAGCACAGCACAACGCACGAGGACCTCGCGGTCGCCGGCGTCGGAGCGGTTGCCAGGGTCATGGGTGACCTCGATGCGGAGTTCGAGGTGCGTTCGAAAGCGGACAGAGTGGTAGCGCGTGCGGGATTCGAACCCGCGATCTCCGCCTTGAGAGGGCGATGTCCTGGGCCACTAGACGAACGCGCCACGTTCGAACGTCCGAGCAGAGTAACAAAGGGTCGGCGCCACGCTCAAGACGCACGCCCCAGCAGCTTCCAGCCGAGCGCCCGCTCGCGCCCGTGACGCGAGCGTTGGGGTAGCATATCGGCGCTCAAGACAAGCGCAGAGAAGCGATTTCAAGGACGAGGCGTTCGCCCTGCAGAAGGAGTGACCATGGAATACAAGACGCTCGGCCGTTCCGGCATCCAGGTGTCGGTCATCGGCATCGGGACCAACCAGTTCGGCAACCCTGTGGACGCCCCCGGCGTCCAGACCATGCTCGAGGCGGCCGCCGAGAGCGGCATCAACGCCATCGACACGGCGGACGGCTACGGCGGCACCCTCTCCGAGGATTACATCGGCCGCGCCATCACCGCCATGGGCAACCGCCACGAGTGGGTCGTCATGACCAAGTTCGGTAACTACCAGCTCGGCAAGGCCCCCAACAACCAGGGCACCTCACGCGGCTACCTCCGCAAGTCCATCGTCGGTTCGCTCCAGCGCCTCCAGACCGACTACATCGACCTCTACCAGGTCCACCGCTGGGATCCCCGCACCCCCGTCGAGGAGACCATGAGCGCCCTCAACGACGTGGTCAGCGAAGGCCTCGTGCGTTATGTCGGCTGCTCCAACTGGGCTGGCTGGCAGATCGCCGAGGCCAACGAAGTCGCTCGCCGCTACGGCTGGGCGCAGTTCGTCTCTTCGCAGCCCGCGTACAGCCTCATGAACCGCACCATCGAGCCGGAGCACATCCCGGCCTGCCTCCACTACGGCGTGGGTCTCATCCCCTACAGCCCGCTCGCTGGTGGCTTCCTCACCGGCAAGCACAAGCGAGGCCAGGGCGCGACCGCCGGCACCCGCCTCGAGCGCAATGCGCGCGCGAGCGAGACGACCCTCACTGAGGCCAACTTCGACAAGCTCGAGGCGTGGGAGAAGGTCGCCGCGGACGCCGGCGTGACCATGACCCAGCTCGCCGTCGGCTGGCTGACCAACAACCCGGTCACGGCCACCGTCATCTGTGGTGCCACCTCGCCGGAGCAGATCCGCGAGAACGCCGCCATCGGCGACGTGAAGCTGAGCGCCGACACCATGACGGCTGCCAGCGCCATCAAGTAGCTCGAGTTCGACTCGTTGGTCGCCGCCCGGGCGGCCAGCGAATCGCCGCAGACAAAGAAATCGCCCCGGCCAATGGCCGGGGCGATTTCGTGTGGTCCGAAGGTTCGGGCTACATCATCCCCATCTTGGCGATGATCGCCAGGAGCAGGATGGCCACGATGTTGGTGATCTTGATCATCGGGTTCACGGCCGGCCCGGCAGTGTCCTTGTAGGGGTCACCAACGGTGTCACCGGTCACGGCAGCCTTGTGGGCCTCAGAGCCCTTGCCACCGTACTCACCGGTCTCGATCAGCTTCTTAGCGTTATCCCACGCCGCACCACCGGTCGTCATCGAGAGGGCCACGAAGAGCCCCGTCACGATCACACCCAGCAGCATGGCGCCGACGGCCGCGAAGGCCTCACGCTGACCAGCGACGAAGTAGATGACGAAGTACAGCACGATCGGTGCGAGCACCGGGAGCAGCGACGGGATGATCATCTCGCCGATGGCGGCACGCGTCAGCATGTCCACCGCGCGCGCGTAGTCCGGGCGCTCGGTGCCGGCCATGATGCCGGGCTTGGAGCGGAACTGCTCGCGCACCTCGACCACAACGGCGCCAGCCGCGCGACCGACGGCCATCATGCCCATCGCACCGAACAGGTACGGCAGCAGACCGCCCAGGAACAGGCCAATCACGACATACGGGTCCTGGAGTCGGAATAGGTTCTCGACGTCGAGGTTCGGGAAGTAGCGACCGAGGTCCTGCGTGTAGGCAGCGAACAGCACCAGGGCGGCCAGACCGGCGGAGCCGATCGCGTAGCCCTTGGTGACAGCCTTAGTCGTGTTACCGACCGCGTCGAGTGCGTCCGTGACCTCGCGCACCGACTCCGGCAGCTCCGCCATCTCGGCGATGCCACCCGCGTTGTCAGTCACCGGGCCGTACGCGTCCAGCGCGACGACCATGCCGGCCAGCGCCAGCATCGCTGTCGCGGCGATCGCGATGCCGAACAGGCCCGCGTTGATGTAGGCCACGATGATGCCGATGACGATCACCACGACCGGAAGAGCAGTGCCCTCCATCGAAACCGCCAGGCCCTGGATGACGTTGGTGCCGTGACCAGTGGTCGAGGCGAACGCGACGCTCTTCACCGGGCGGTAGCTCGTTGCCGTGTAGTACTCGGTGATCCAGACGATCAGGCCCGTGATGACCAGGCCGACCATCGCGCAGATGAACAGGTTCATGCTCGTGAAGGTCACGCTGGAACCTTCGACCTTGATCGAGCCCGCCGGGACCATCCACTGGATGACCGCGTAAATGAGGATGGCCGACAGGATGCCGGTCACCGCGAGCCCCTGGTAGAGGGCCGCCATGATCTTGCCGCTGCCGCCGAGGCGGACGAAGAAGGAACCAACAACCGAGGCCGCGATGCAGACGCCGCACAGCACCATCGGCAGCATCAGCATCGTGTCGCGGAGCGCGCCGGTGAAGAAGGTCGCAGCGAGCAGCATCGTGCCCACCAGCGTCACCGCGTAGGTCTCAAAGAGGTCGGCGGCCATGCCGGCGCAGTCGCCGACGTTGTCACCGACGTTGTCGGCGATGACGGCCGGGTTGCGCGGGTCATCCTCGGGGATGCCGGCCTCAACCTTGCCGACCAGGTCAGCGCCGACGTCGGCGCCCTTAGTGAAGATGCCGCCACCGAGGCGGGCGAAGATCGAGATCAGCGAGCCGCCGAAGCCAAGGCCGACGAGGCCTTCAACGGTCTTGCCCATTGCGTCCGCGCCGTTCGGGTCGAAGCCGACGCCGACCGAGCGCAGCAGGATGTAGTACAGGGCGACGCCCAGCAGGCCCAGGCCCACCACCAGCAGACCGGTGATGGCGCCGGCGCGGAAGGCCAGCGTCAGCGCAGCGGCCATGCCGCTCCGGGCCGCCTCGGCAGTGCGGACGTTCGCCCGCACGGAGACGTTCATGCCGACGTAGCCGGCCGCTGCGGAGAGCACCGCGCCGATGGCGAAGCCAACCGCGACGTGCAGGCCGAGCAGCACCGCGAGCGCCACGCCGAGGATGACCCCGACGATGCCGATCGTGCGGTACTGCCGGTTTAGGTACGCGGACGCACCTTCTGCGACCGCCCCCGCGATCTCCTGCATGCGCGCGTTGCCCGCGCTGGCTGCCAGCACGGTGCGGCCTGCCACTGCGCCGTAGAGCAGTGCCAGCACACCCATTGATACGACGAGCATGTAATACGTATTAGTCATGCCAGATGCGCCCCTCTGCCCTGGACGAAGCCAAATAACTTGGCCGTGATACTGCGCCGGACGATGCCAGAACGAAGGTGCTAGCGCAACCGACGCGTAATCCACTCGTAACGTGCGAGGTCTTCGCGAAGCGCACTCGAACGCCTCGCTCCGACAATCCCTCGACCTACAGCCAATCGAGAATCACCGACGCAATCGAGTCACACCCAACCACTCGAGACGCTGGCGAAACGGCTAAGCCCTACAACGTCCGAGCACTGCCGTGTTCGCCGGGAGGCCCTGCGGGAACATCGACAGCCATCGCTGGTTCACTGCCGTCACCGTCGTACCCGGCACGTAGATCACGAAGCTGCCCTGGCCGTCGGTCACCCAGAACGCCGCGCTCGCCGGCGGGCACCCGGTCACATCGAGCAGTCGCTGCTGTGAGCCGCCGTTGAACACGAACAGCCCGAAGCCCGTCGGCGGCAGCGTCGAGACACCCACCGTCGTGCTCGTCGCGACTGTCACGGTCACGCTCGCCGCCCCCTGGTGCAGGTAGCGGTCCGTTGCCGCCAGCGTGAAGACGTACACGCCGGGGTTCGCTGTCACGAAGCTCGGCGAGAGCGTCGTCGCCCCCGTCAGCGTCCCGCCCGCCGGGCCCGAGGTCTGCGTCCACGCAAACGTCAGCGTGTCGTTCTCGGGGTCCGAGGCAGTACCCGACAGGTTCACCGTGTCGCCGACCTGCGCGTTCAGCGCTCCGCCGGCGCCAGCGGTCGGCGTGCGGTTGATGCCGTACACGTCTTGCAGCCGCGTCAGCTCCGGTGCCGTCGGGTTCGGGTGGCAGAACGTCGCGTTCGAGAAGTCGATCGTCGGGTACATCACGTCAGCGGCTGTCGTGCTGTGACCGAGACCAAGCACGTGTCCCAGCTCGTGCACCACTGCGTGCTGGAAGCAGCCGAAGTTCTGCGGGAAGCCGTTCGGGATGTAGACGTCAGCCTCGACGATCGTGCGGATCGTCGGGACGTTCGCGGGCTGGCGGATGATGCTCGACTTCGTCGTCGACGCATCGCCGCCCGGCACGACCGCCCCATCCATGAACCCGATCTCGTTACGGCCGTCGCCACTCTGCTCGACGCTCCCGGCGGCGCAATCGCCCCCGTACAGCACACCGAGCGGTGCCTCAGCCTTGTTCCAGGCCAGCGTCGCGTCTCGCACCGACTGCTGGAACTGCGTCGCCGTCATCCACGACGGGCGTCCCGTCTGGATCGTGCACACCTGGATCGGGCGCGTCTGCGCAGCCCACGAGGCCGGCGGATTGCCGCACTCTGGCGGCGTCTCGCCGCTCTTGCAGTCCGCCAGCAGGTCGATCGACTGGCCCAGCGGAATGCTGTGCACGTCGCCGTCATTCAAGGCGACATGCAGCACTTCGACGACCTCGATCCGCTCGCCGCCATCCGCCCACGCGCGGGTCGGCGACGCGACCAGCGCCAGCCCCAGCACTGCCGTCAGTGCCACTGCGATCGAAGCAAATCGGTGGAGCATCGTCGCAGCGATCACGAGCAGCCTTCCATGCGCCCATCTCTAGACGCAGACATGTTCAGACCACCGCGCAACGACGGCAATCGGTCTACAGACGATGCAACGAAACTGCGAGCCCGTGAGTTCGCCGCGAACCTCGCGGCAGCGCCCCGCAGGGCCTGATTGCTGCCGTTGGCTAGTCGAGCCCCGCCAGCGTGCGCGCCTCGTTCGCGTCGACCGGCGGCGCGCCGTGCAGCGTTCGCAGCCGATTGATGCGTTCGAGGATCGGCGGGTGCGTCGAGAACAGTCCTTTGGAGCGGTCTTCGAACTTCTTGATCGGGTTCACGATGTACAGGTGCTGCGTCGCGCGGTTGGCGACTTCGAGCACTTCCGTGTCGCCCGCGATCTTCGCCAGCGCCCGCTCCAGTCCCGCCGGATTGCGCGTCAACGCCACCGAGCTCGCATCCGCGAGGTACTCGCGCTGCCGGCTCACTGCGAGCTGCACCAGCCGCGCGAAGATCGGCGCGAGGATCGCGAGTACCAGCGCCAGGATCATCACGATCGCTTGTGCGCCGCCGCTCCCGCCCTCGCGGTCATCGCGCCGGCGGCGACCGCCCATCCCGCCCCAGAACGTCATCCGCAGGAACACGTCCGCCAGCAGCGCGATGCTGCCGACGAGCACACCCACCAGCAGCGTGAATCGAATATCGAGGTTCCCGATGTGAGACAGCTCGTGCCCGATCACGCCCTGCAGCTCCTCGCGGTCGAGCTTCTCGAGCAGCCCCGTCGTGATCGCCACCGAGGCGTGCTGCGGGTCGCGACCCGTCGCAAAGGCGTTCGGCGCGGTGTCGTCGATGATGTAGACCTTCGGCATCGGGATGCCTGCCGCGATCGAGAGCTCGCTCACGACATTGAGTAGCTGCGGCGCTTGCTCCGCCGACACCTCGTGCGCCTGCGATGCCGCGAGCACGATCGAGTCACCCGCGTAGTACGAGCCGATCGAGAGCACGATCGACGCGCCGAGTGCGATCACGAGCGCGCTGATCGCCCCTGCCCCGCTCCCCGTCCACGCATAACCAACCGCGAGCCCGAACACGGCAAACACGAGCGAAACGACAAGCAAGAGCAGCACCGAGTTACGTCGGTTCTGCCCCTGCAGTGTGTAGAACGTCGAGGCCATAGCGAGACTCGGCTAGCGCAGTCGCACCTCGGGCACGGCCTGGGCTTCCGGCTCGGCGGCGAAGAAGTCGCGGCGCAGGAAGCTGAACATGCCGGCCAGCACGTTCGTCGGGAACGTCGCGATCGCCGTGTTGTACTCGAGAACCGTGGCGTTGTAGTGCTGCCGCGAGAACGCGATCTGGTTCTCCGTCGTCGCCAGCTGCTCCTGAAGGTCAGCCACGTTCTGGTTGGCCTTCAGCTCCGGGTAGTTCTCCACCACCGCGAACAGCGAGCGCAGTGCGCCCGTCAGCTGTCCCTCAGCCGCCGAGGCTTCTGCGGGCCCCTGCGCACCGGCCGCGACCGCGTTCGCACGCGCCTCGGTCACCTTGGTGAGCACGTCCTGCTCGAACCCCATGTAGTCCTTCACCGCGTTCACGAGGTTCGGGATCAGGTCATGGCGTCGCTTCAGCTGCACGTCGATCTGCGCCCACGACTCGTCGACGCGCAGTCGACGCTTCACCAGGCCGTTGTAGATGCCAATCACGGCGAGCGCGATCACCACCACGACCGCGAGCACCACCAGCAAAGTCACCATCGAGCCCATCCGGGCCTCCTTCAATCGTTCGAGAACGCATCAAGTATGACACGCCCCCACCGACGTGGAGGTAAACGACTCCAACCATTCGAGCCTTGAGACTGGCCTCGCAAGAAGCAGGGCGAAAAGCGCCTAAGGCGCCCCGCGGATGGAGCCGAGCTCGTAGCCCTGTTGGCGCAGGCCATCGATGATCGCCGGGAGCGCCGGCCCATCCTGCGACTGTGACCCGACATGGAAGATATAGATCGCCCCCGGCGAGGCGTTCGAGAGACACCGTGCGACGATCGCGTTCGCCGAGATCCCCCGCCAACCGAGTGAGTCGAGCGACCACAGCACGTTGTACGTGTAGCCCAGCGCTGCCACGTCTGCGTTCACTGAAGCGTCATAGTCGCCATACGGCGGCCGGAAGTACGGCTTCATATCGCGCCCGGTGATCCCGCGCACGATCTCCTCTGCGCGCTCGAGCTCTCGAGCTCGCCCCGCACTCGACATCGCCCCACGCCCCGTCGAGACGCCGGTGAACGAGTCGTGGTCATACGTGTGATTGATGAAGTCGTGGCCCTCGTCCGCCATCCGCCGCACGAGCTCCGGATGCGCTTCGGCCCACTGCCCCGTCATCCCAAAGCTCACGCGCACACCGCGATCCCGCAGCGTGTCG
>QWQU01000003.1 GCA_003670735.1 Chloroflexota bacterium
CCCTGGCCGGCGTTGCCGTAGGGACCTCGATCGCGACGGAGTGAGGGGGGCGCGCGTCGGGCAGCGCCGAGCAGGTCACCAGTCCTACCGGAGTCGACGGAGCGGGTGGAGACGGTCGCAGAGGCGGCATCCCAGACATCGCGCCAAGGGCTAGCAGGCGTGCCCTGGCGGGGCTCGCCGTGCTCGCCATCGGGAGTGGCCGCGGCGGCAAGCATCTCCTCGGGTACATCGAGGTCGGCGACGAGCGCCGCGGTCATGTCGGTGATGTTGCGGGTGCGCGTGAAGAGGTCGGCGAGGGCGCGCTCGGCGCCGGTCGCGAGGGCGCTCGCGACGGCAGACTGGCCGATCGCCTGATCGACATTGCTCGTGAGCATCAGCATCAGGCGGTGCTCGACGAGTAGCTGCTGGAACTGCGGGTTGATGCTCTCGGCACCACCGACGGGCTCGGCGCCATCGCCTTCGGCGGCGGCGATGCGGGCGAGGCCCTCGGGGCCCTGGATGTAGACGACGCCGGGGCCGACCTGGGCGATGGTCGCCTCGCCGTCGCGGATGGCGATGCAGGTGAGGCCGACGGAGACGGCGTGCTCCCGGAGCGAGCGGCGATTCCACTCGGCGAGGTTGGCGTGGGCCTGGCGGAGGGCGCGGAGCAGACCACCGGTGACGGAGAGGGACTCGCGCGCGAAGAGCTCAGAGACGGCGTCGGCAACCTGCGGGGCGAACTCGGTGGAGCGGGCGTCGACCGGCTCGACGAGGACGAGCAAGCGGACGGTCTCGTCCTCGCGCGTCCGTGTGCGGTCAACGAAGGCGGGGCCGTGCTCGCGCACTGCACCGTCGACGATCGCGTAACGGCCGACCCAAATGCTCATGCGCCTCGTGTCTGTTTCAACCGTGGGGAGCAGGCCGTTCGGGCGAGTGTAGGCGGCGTGTTCGGGCCCGTCGACCTGCCATTTTGCTGACGGAGGCCGTTCGTGCGCGGTCTCCTGCGTTTGCAACGGGCTCCGCGCACTCGCGTTCGCCTCGATGCATCGGGGTGAGCGTGCATCACGTATGGTATCCGGGTGATGGTGTGAGTCGACCTCGGGAATGGAGCGCGGGATGCCAAACCGACGAGTGCCCCGGGCGTTTTCGTTGATCTGGGGCAGTGGCAAGGTGATCGAGGAAGCAGCGATCGAGGGTGGTCTGCACGCCCCGGCGTTGCAGCTGCTGTCGTACGAAGACGGCGAGAAAAAGGGCCAGATGGCGATTCGCTTCGCCGCCTATGACACGGACGGCGAGCTGGAACGACGGCCACTGATCATCAATGAGCGTGAGCTGTCTTCACTGAAGAAGGAGCTCGATCGCTCGCCGAAGATGAAGGCGCTGCTGAAGAAGCTCGTCGCCGACTAAACGTCACCACCAGTTGCTCGCCGAGCGCGGAGATGAGTTAGCCACGAATCCAGTAACTCTGGATTGAGATCTCCGCGAGCATGGGCCGACATGAAAGGGCCCCACGAATCCGTTGCCTCAGCGTTCTCGACAAAGAATTCCTCACGCGCGCGACTCAGTTCAAACATTTCATGCCGGATGAAATCAGCGGTTAACGGGATCGTTGGCCCTCCACCAGTCGTCCAAGACTCGATGAACTGAGACAGCCAAACGAAGTTCGTCTCACCAGACGCACATCGAAGCGCCACATCGACAGCATCGTCATTGCTCCAGAAGTACACGAACCCATTCGCTAGTAGCGTCGAGTGCAGCACCGTGACAGCAAGTCTTTTGTTCCCGTCTTCCAGAGCATGATTCGCGGCGATAGAACGCACCATCGCTGCAAGCCCGTCGTAGAACGACTCGTAGTAGGGCTGATGAGGCAACGCAATCGCGGACTCTTAGAGTCCGCGATTGAGCACTCTGAATGCTGGGTAGGGGTTATCAGCAGAACCGAACAGACCCGTTGCAAGCTCGTACAGGATGTCGACCAGCTCAACGAAGGTGGGCCACCGATACGCTACTTGTCCTTCAGGTCCTCCAGCGCCTTGCGGTTGATCTCGATCACCACTCGCGCTGCCTGACGGAACGGGTTGTCCGACGGAGTCGTCGGCTTGCTGATGTCGATGTTCTCGGCCATGTGCTGACGTCTCCTCTCGTGTCATACATCGCTCCGCTGCGTGACAACATGTTGTCACGCACTCGAAGGCCTCGCAAAACGGAGCACTCGCCTACTCATATCTTCGAGCAAAGGAGTAACTCCAATAGCCGTCAGGCACCGCTACGCGCGTTGGAGGGCGAGCGTGACGGTGTGGCCCTCGATGTCGACTTCGACGGAGGTGCCTGCGGGGGCCGGGACGTCGGGGCCGTCGCCGGCGTCGAGGGAGAGTGCGAGCACTTCCTCGGCGATGGTGGGGCCGTGGTCGGCGAAGACTTTGCCGATGATGGCATCGCCTCGCCACACGACGCGCACGCGATCGGTGACCTCGAGGTCGGCTTCGCGGCGGAGGTCCTGGAGGCGACGCACGAGCTCGCGGGCGAGGCCTTCGCTCTCGAGCTCGGCGGTGATGGTCGCGTCGACGAGCGCGACGTAGCCGGCTTCTTCGGCGGCAGACCAGCCTTCGCTCGCCTCGACACCGACAAGCAGGTCGCCGGCGGTCAGCTCGTACTCACCGATCTGCAGCGGCTCGCCGGCGCGCATGCGACGAGAGATCTCGGCGGCATCAGCGCCGTTGATCGCGGCACGCAGCGGGCCGAGCGCCGAGCCGAAGCGCGGGCCGAGCACGGGCAGGTTCGGGCGCAGCGAGTAGCGCAGGCGCTCGTCGGTCGCGACGACGGTGACCGTCTTCACGTTGAGCTCATCGGCGACCTGGTCAGCAAGACGCGTGAGCGCGTCGCGCTCGTTGTCGTTGCGCGGAACGAGCACGGCCTCGGCGAGCGGCTGGCGCACACGGAGGTCGGCCTGCTGCCGCGCGGCGCGACCGAGCGAGACCATGCGCTGCACGAGCGCGACATCCGCACTGAGCTGCTCATCAATCGCGGACTCATCGACCTCGGGCCACATGTCGAGGTGCACCGAGTCCGGCGCACCGGTGACAGAGGCGGCGACGAGGTTGCGGTACATCGACTCCGCGAGGAACGGCGTGAACGGCGCGAGCAACCTCGCGATCGTCGTGAGGCACTCGTAGAGCGTGTGCAGCGCGGCCTGCGTGTCGGTGGAGTCGTCGGACTTCCAGAAGCGACGACGACTGCGACGCACGTACCAGTTGGACAACTGCTCGACGAACTCGCCGATGGGGCGCGCGGCGTCAGCAGGCTCGTAGGCCTCGAGCGCATCGGTGACACGGCGCACGGTGCGGTGCAGCTCACTGCGCACCCAGCGGTCGAGGTCGGTGCGTTGCGCGTCCGTCGGCGGTGCGCTGTTGGCATCGAAGTTCGCGATGTTCGCGTAGGTGACGAAGAACGAGTACGTGTTCCACAGCGTCGAGATGAAGCGACGCGACACCTCGCCGACCAACTCCGTCGAGAAGCGACGTGGGTTGCCGGGAGGCGATGCGGTGTACAAGCACCAACGCAATGCGTCGGCGCCATGCACGTTGAGCACGCTCCACGGGTCAACGACGTTGCCCTTGGACTTCGACATCTTCTGGCCGTTGCCATCGAGGATGTGACCGAGGCTGATCACGTTGCGATACGCGATCGACTCCGGCAGATCCTCGGTGCGGTGCAGCAAGGTCGCGAGCGCGTGCAGCGTGTAGAACCAGCCACGCGTCTGGTCGACGGCCTCGCAGATGAAGTCGGCGGGGAAGACGGAGTCGAAGTCGTCCGAGCCCTCGAAGGGGAAGTGGCGCTGCGCGTACGGCATCGCCCCGGAGTCGAACCACGCGTCAGCAACCTCGGGCGTGCGGCGCATCTCGCCACTGCACTCAGGCTGAGCGCAGGGGAGTGTGACCGCGTCGATGTACGGGCGGTGCGGATCCTCGATCTCGCTCGATGCACCGGAGCGTGCGCGCAACTCGTCATACGAGCCGATGCACTCGGTGGTGCCGCACTCCTCGCACGTCCAGAAGGGCAGCGGCGTGCCCCAGTAGCGCTCGCGCGAAACGGCCCAGTCGATGTTGCCAGCGAGCCATTCGCCGAAGCGGCCGTCCTTGATGTGGTCGGGCACCCAGTGGATGCGCTGGTTGCCCTCGATCAGGTCGTCGCGCACGGCGGTGGTGCGGATGTACCAGCTCGGCTTCGCGTAGTAGAGGACGGGCGTGTCACAGCGCCAGCAGAACGGATACGTGTGCTGGATCTGCTCGTCGCGCAGGAGCACACCTCGACCGCGCAGGTCGCGGCGGATGTCGCGGTCGGCATCCTTCACGAACTGACCAGCCCAGGGGCCGGCAGTGAAGCGACCATCGAGGCCGACCGGCTGCAGGAAGAGCAGCCCTTCGGCACGACCGAGCGCGTAGTCGTCCTCACCGAAGGCGGGAGCGATGTGCACGATGCCGGTGCCGTCATTGGTGGCGACGAAGTCGGCGGCAACGACGTGTCGCGTCGGGCCGGTGTCACCTTCCTCCAGTGGGCGCGTGCGGCCGTTGACGAAGGAGAGCGCCTCGACGCCCCAGTCGCGGGACTCGTAGAGCGGCTCGTAGTTCACGCCGACGAGGTCGGTGCCCTTGAGCATGCCAACGAGGCGCGTGTCACCGGACCACACGGGGCGACGACCGCTCTGGTCGTGGCCTTCCGGATCATCCATCGCGACGCCCGGGATGATCTCGGCGCGGTCGTAGGCGACGACCATGCGGACACGGCCCTGGCTCGGGTGATCCGAGCCGTACTCGACGAGCACGTAGTCCGCCTCGGCGTTGACGGCGAGGGCGACGTTGCCGGGGAGCGTCCACGGGGTCGTGGTCCAGGCGACGATGTAGGTCGGCACCTCGTCCTTGAGCTTGAGCACGTCCGGCGCGTCGCGGTTCATCGAGAGCGGTGCGTGGAAGAGCACGGTGACGCTGGGGTCGGGGGTGTCCTCTTTGTAGCCGAGTGCGATCTCGTGCGATGAGAGCGAGGTCTCACAGCGCGGGCAGTGCGGCGTGACGCGATAGTCACGGAACATCAGGTTGTTGTCCCAGAGGCGCTTGAAGATCCACCAGCAGCTTTCGACGTACTCGCGGTGGTACGTGACGTACGGCGTGTCCATGTCGACCCAGTAGCCGATGCGGGAGGTCATACGCTCCCACTCGGAGACGTACTTGAAGACGGACTCGCGGCACATCTGGTTGAAGGCCTCGATGCCGTAGGCCTCGATCTCCCGCTTCGAGTGCAGGTCGAGCTGGCGCTCTACCTCGAGCTCCACGGGCAGGCCGTGCGTGTCCCAACCGCCTTTGCGGGGGACGCGGTAGCCGCGCATCGTGCGGTAGCGGGGTACGAGATCCTTGAACACGCGCGCGAGCACGTGGTGGATGCCGGGGTTGCCGTTCGCGGTGGGCGGACCTTCGTAGAACGAGAAGATCTTGTCGGCGGGGCGCTCTTCGACGCTGCGCTTGAAGATGTCGTGGTCGTGCCAGAACGCGAGGATGCCTTCCTCGAGATCCGGGAACGAGACGCGCGATGCAACTGGCTCAAACATGGGACCGCTCCTCGACGACATTTCGAGAAGCGGGACGGGCACGACGCCGAAGCGTGCTACCCGCGGTACCACCCGCGTTGCGCGCTGACTCGTGCGTTACGAGTTGCGCGCCACTCAGTGCACGGCGATCACCGTGCTGCCCTGGTAACGGTGGGCAGTCCGGCCGCGTCTACTGCCTCGGACGTTGCGAGTCCTGAGGGTTCGGGCGGCGGCTCGGGAGTGATGTTCGCTGCGACGCGGGGCGTCCGACTTGCACCGTCTCGGACTCGCTAAGCCTCGTGGTGTCGCAGGTACTGTCTCCGTCAGCGCCTGTCTGTATTCAGTCTAGATTGCGCGGCGTCGCGTCAGCAATGAGCGCCATCTGTGCTTCCACCGCGCGGATGGCTGCTTCGAGCGCATCCCAACTGATGGCGAGCTGGCGCTCTTCCTCGGCGGTTGGTGGATCGCCGATCGCGTTTCTGAGGTGCTCATGCTCGGACCGTGCGTCGAAATGACGAGCCCACAGTTCGGCGAGTACTTCGGCATCGCTCAAATCCTCGTCGGTCTCACCTGCCAAGAGTTGTACCCGTAGTTCGAGAACTGGCTCGTGAGGGCGAGTGATGGTGCGGCCCCACCAGGATGTCCTGGCGGGGCCGCACCATCTCGGACTACTCGGCGGAGGGGAGCACGACGTTCGCGCTCGGCTCGACCTCTTCCTCTACTTCTTCGGCGGGGGCGCTAGCGCCGGCTGCAACCAGCGAGGCGAGGCGCTGGGCGGCAGCCTCCTCGGCGGCCTCCTGGCGCTCGCGGACAGCGTTGTAGCAGTTGGAGCAGAAGACCGGGCGGTCACCGCGGGGGAGGAACGGGATCTCGGTGGTCTGGCCACACTCGTTGCACACGGCAGCGTGGAGCTGGCGCGGGGTGCGACCACCCCACGAGACGAAGACGCCGTAGCTCGGGGCCTCCTCGCGCTCATCGGGGCGCATCGTGCGGCGGTTAGCGCGGCAGCTGGGGCAGCGCACGGGGTCGTGCTGCAGGCCCTTGGTGGCGTAGAACTCCTGCTCGCCAGCGGTGAAGACGTAGGTAGAGCCGCAATCGCGGCAGGTCAGCTCGCGGTCGGAAAAGGCCACGGTGAGCTCCTCTCGAACGCCCCGGGATGGATTTGGGCACAACGCAGTGAGGCGCAGGCTGTCGCCTGCGCTTTGTTTGTGTCCCTTGTGTTGTTGGGGCGCGCTAATTATAGCAGGTCACAGACCATTACGATTGCGCGTGGAGGGCGCGCCATGGGAGTCGATGAGCCTGATGTTCTCTCGGTCGGCGATGCGGACAGCCTCGAGGCTGCTGCTACGCAGTACATCCGAGGCGAATTGGAACGCGCGCAAACAGGCCCCGGCGCGGCAGGCGCTGAAGCCTACCTGCTCGCCGCTCTCGAAGGGCTCCCCTGGGTAGGCGGGTTTATCGCTGCCGGTGCTGCGATGCGCGAACGCGGTGAAACGATCCGGCGCGACTCACTACAAGGCATGTGGCTTGAACCGCACGAGGCGAAGCTGGCGCGTCTCCGGGCATTGATCGACGAGATGCGAAAGTCTTTCGAGAACCTCGGCGAGGAGGTTCTTCAGCGGGTTCGGAGCGAGGAATATCTACAACTCGTTCGGAAAGCTATCCGCGTCTGGGATCAAGCCGACACCGAGGAGAAGCGTCGATACGTCGCGAACCTGCTGATGAACGCCGGCGGAGGAGCGCGCCTTGCGAGCGACGACGTCGTGCGGTTATTCATCGAGTGGCTCGACATGTACCACGAGTCGCATTTCACAGTGATTCGCGAGATCTATCAGCACCCAGGCTCTACGCGATTCGATATCTGGACTCGCGCGTGGGGCGAGGTACCTCGCGAAAACTCAGCCGAGGCTGATCTCTACCGACGACTCATTCGCGATCTCAGTACGGGCGGCGTGATTCGTCAGGAGCGCGAAGTTACAGTGACCGGCGAATTTGTTCGGAAAACTCCCGCTCGGCGGCCTCGCGGCGCTCCGCGTTCCACAACACGGGACTCGTCATTTGACGATGAAGACCCTTACGAGCTGACCGAACTTGGGGAACAGTTCGTTCACTACACAATGAATGAAGTGGTTGATCGCATAGGAGGACCGGGCAGCGCCTAGTTCTCGCAGAGGCCGGCGGCTCAGGGCTAGGCGCGGAGCAGCTCGAGGAGCTTCGTCGTGGTGTTCCAGTTGCGGATCGTCATCGACGCGTACACGGGCGTGCCCACGATCGTGCTGAGGCGGCTCTTCGTGCGCTCCGCGCTGAGGCGCTGGGAGTAGACAACGCCTTTGCCAGGCCAGACGGCATCGACGCCCTCGCGCGGGTTGAAGACACGCATCGCCTCGGTGGCGGTGACGCCCATCAAGAAGATGACATCGCTGTGGTAGCGGTCGGGTTGGCCGCCAAAGCCTTCGGGGCGGTCCTCGACGATCGAGGTGAATTGCGCGCGGGTGAGGACGAGCACGCGGATCAGCGCGCTGTCGAACTCGAAGCGCTTGATCAGCATCTGCTCGATGGACTCGGCGAGGGTCTTCGCGCGCTCGGTCGAGGTGAGCACGACGTTGCCGCTCTGGATGTAGGTCGCGACCTCGGTGCAGCCGTGCTCGATGAGGGCTTGCTTCAGCTCGGCCATCGGCAGCTTGTTCTTGCCGCCGACGTTGATCCCGCGGAGGAGCACGACGTAGCGCGGCATCGCTAGCTGCTGCCGAGGCGGTCGAGGATCTCCTCGACTTCCTGGCTGTGCAGCCAGGCGGCGGTGACGAGGAAGGCTGCAGCGCCGCCGATGCCGGCAACGACGCAGATCAGAAGCGCGCCGACGAGCGTGTGGATATCCGCGCCGAACCAGCGCAGCGCGAGTGTGGCGATCACCATCACCTCCGCCATGACGGCAGTAGCGGCGACGGTGCGATAGATCGAGGTGGCGACGCCGCGACCGCGCATGTCGCCGATCCTGTGTGTGAGCGCTCGGAAGAGCAGCGCGAACTCGATGATCGCGGCGACGGAGGTCGCAGCGGCGAGGCCACGCACACCGAAGGGTGAGACGAGTGCAGCGGAGAGCCCGGCGTTGACGATGACCGCAAGCACAGCCAACGCGACGGGCGTCCTCGTGTCAGCGACGGCGTAGAAGCCGCGGCTGAGAATCTCGGTACCCGAGTGCGCGAAGACGGCGATCGAGTACCAGATCACCGCAGCGGCCACCAGGTCGGTGGAGTGCCCATCGAATGCACCTCGTTGCAGTGTGATGCGGACGACAGGCCATGCAAGCAGCATCAACGCGACGCTCGCGGGGATGGCGAGGAAGAGGATGAGCCGCAGGCTGCGCGAGAGTGACTCGCGCATCGTCTCCATCTGCTGCGCGGCGGCTTGCTGCGCGAGTGTGGGGAAGACGGCGGTGGAGATGGCCATGCCGACGACGCCCACGGGCAGCATCGCGATCAGGAACGCGTAGGTCAGCGCGCTGATCGCCTCGTCGGACACGTACGAAGCGAAGAAGACGACGGTGATGAAGTTGAGCTGCGCGGCGGCGAGGCCGATCACGCGCGGGCCCATCAAGCGTGCGACCTCGCGGACACCGGGTGAGTTGAGATCAATGCTCGGCGCCCAGCGCATGCCGACGGTGCGCAGCGCGGGCAGCTGCACGAGCAGGTGGCCGACGCTACCGATGACGACGCCCGCAGCCAGACCTCGCACACCGAAGGGGCGCGCGAGCAACAGTGCGCCGGCGATGATCGACAGGTTGTAGATGAGCGGCGCGAGCGCAGGCGCGAAGAAGTGCTGCCGCGCGTTGAGGATGCCAGTGACCATGCCAGAGACACCGAACATGATCGGTGAGAGCAGCATGACGCGTGTGAGGTTCACCGCGAGCTGACGCAGCTCGAGCGCGCGGCCACTCGAATTACCGAGGCCGGGCGCGAGCCACGGCACGATCACGGGCGCGAGGATGAAGGCGATGATCGCCATGATCGTGGTGGCGATGCTGACGATGTTGAGCACGTCGCTGGCGAGCCGCCACGCAGACGCCTCGCCGTTGCGCATGCGCACTCGGGAGAAGGTAGGGATGAAGGCCGCGGAGAGCGTGGCGCCGGCGAGCACTTGGAAGACGAGGTCGGGCAGGCGGAAGGCGACCCAGTAGGCGCTCAGCTGCGGGTCGGTGCCGAAGGCGTGGGCGATGGCGACGGAGCGGAGCAGGCCAAGCAGCCGGGAGGCGACGAAGCCCATGGCGACGATGCCGGCGGCGGCGAACACGCTCTGCGACCGCGTCCCCTGTTGGAGGAAGCGGCCCAGTCCCTCGGCGGGGCTGTCTTCGCCAGGTGCGCCCTCGGGCCGCTCGTTCATTGCGGGATCATCCGGGCACGGGTCGCGTATGGGAAGCCCAGCGTTCCGCTGGACCTTCGCCCTGCGTGTTGCGGCCTCGAACTACAGAAGGAGAGACGGCTGCGAACCGATAGGTCGTTGGGGGACAGCGAAGCCCGCGCTAGGCGGGCTTACGGAGTGCCTCGAACGCTGGAGGCGTTAGCCGCCGGGCTTGGACTTCAGAATGTCCTCGTGGTTGGCGTAGGAGTCGTGGGTCGTCGTGCAGTTGATGCAGACGAAGTTCTCGCACGACATGCAGGCCTGCACGGTGGCGGCTTTGCAGTGGTAGCAGGGGCCGACTCGGGTGGTTTCGCGGTAGTACATGGTCAGATTCTAGGCCACTTCGTGGCTTCTCGCCCATCCGGTCGTTCGTCGGTCGACGCTCGCGGAGTCCGGCGGCATGGCTGACCTCGGGCGGATCAGTCGGAGGCGACGAGCTCGGCGATGGTGCGGGCGGCGATGCCGGCGAGCGCGGGGTTCGTGTCGCGGTAGTACGGGTAGGCGGCGATGGCCTGCCAGAGCGACCAGCCGCGGCCGCGCTGCCATGCATCGTCGTCGAGGCCAACGGCTGCGCGGAACGCCTCGCGAGCGTCGCCGTCGAAAACGCTCCAAACGGGCTGGAGGTCGCAGGCGGGGTCGCCGACGGCAAGGCAACCGAAGTCGAGCACGCCGGCGAGCTGTCCGTCGCGGACGAGGAGGTTCGCAGGAAGCAGGTCGCCATGCAGCCACCTCGGCGGTTCGGACCAGGGGACGGCGCTCACAGCGCGATCCCAAATCGTGGTCAGCCTCGCCGCATCGAAGTGGGGGGCTATGCCGTCGACCTCGGCGATGCGAGTGCGGGTGCGTGCGTCGCGCTCGGCGAGGTGGTCACCACGCATCGAGTTGTGCGCGCCGGGGGTCGGCCCGCCGGTGGAGTCGATGGCGTGGAGCGCGCGGATGAACGCGGCGAGCTGCTCGGCGGCCTGCGCCGGGTTGGCGAAGGGCTCGCTGTAGGCGTCGCTGCCGTCGAGCCAACGGGCGACGGTCCAGACCGACGGGTAGTCGTGGGTGGGTGTGCCGACCTCGAGGGTCACGGGAATGGGGAGCGGCAGCTGGCGAGCGAGGCGCGGGAGCCAGTGGCGCTCGTGCTCGATCTGCTGTGCCGCGCCGGGGCGAAGCGGGAGGCGGACGGCGAGCTCTTCGCCGAGGCGCTAGATGGCGTTGGCGGTGCCAATGCTGGGGATGCGGCGCAGCGAGAGCTCGCTCCAGCGTGGGAACTGGGCGGCGACGAGGCTGCGAACGAGATCGTCAGTGACATCGAGCTCATCGTCGTGGAGGCGTCCGTGGACCATGCGCGGAGGATACGGCGCAGGAATTGCGCAGGTGGGCGCGCAGGATAGACGCACGCGTGAGGGGGCGGGTATCCTTCCAGTCCGTCCGTGGAGGGACGTTTTATGGCTCACTCGAAGCAGGCGCGAAAGCGCATCATCACGAACCTGAAGTCTGAGGCGCGTAACCGTCCGGTGCGCACCTTCACCTCGCGCCGCGTGCGTGACGCCCACACGGTCATGGCGGCCGGCGGCGGCACCGACGCAATCGAGGCTGTGCGCCAGGCGCAGTCGGCGCTGGACAAGGCTGCGAAGGCCGGTGTGATTCACCGCAACGCGGCATCGCGTCGCAAGTCGCGCCTGGAGAAGGCACTGAAGGCGGCCAAGGCCGCCGCCTAGCCAACTTCGTTGGTTTCCGCCCTGCGAGGCCGCGTGAGCGGCCTCGTTTGTTTGTCCGGTCTCGAGCTCGTGTTGGCTTGATGCTCGCAAGTTCGGACGAAGCGGCGCATTTTGGGCAGACGTCCCGAATCGCATCGGTATACTGCGCTTGGCTCCGCTCCCGCGAGGACGCCTCGAACCTCGCTCATCGCCAGCCATTCCGACCCTCGTATCGATCGACCTCGAGAGACTGAGAAGGCAGGTCACCCATGCGCGCAACGATCTTCGAAGCTCCCGGCAAGGTGACCGTCGTCGACAAGCCAGTGCCGATCCCGGGCCCCGGTGAGATTCGCCTGAAGACGGCGGCGACGGCGCTGTGCGCCTCCGACGTGCGCGTGTATCGCGGCGAGAAGTACGCGAAGCCGGGCGTGACGCCCGGTCACGAGCTGGCCGGCGTCGTCGACATGATCGGCGAGGGCGTGACGGGGATCAGCGAGGGCGACCGCGTCGTGATCTGCCCGATGGTGACGTGCGGCAAGTGCCGTTACTGCATCGTTGGCCGACAGAACCGCTGCGAGCAACGCAAGACGATGGGCTACGACCTGGACGGCGGCTTCGCGGAGCACGTGCTGATCCCGGCGGACATCGTGCGCGTCGGTCACGTGCTGCCGGTGCCGAAGGACCTGCCGCTGGACCTCGCGGCAATCACTGAACCGACGGCGTGCACGCTGTCATCGATCGAGCTGCTCGGTGTGCGCGCCGGCACCAGCCTCGCGATCATGGGCGCGGGGCCGATGGGCTTGCTGCACGTACTACTCGCGCGTGCCGTGGGGGCAGGCGTGATCATCGTGAGCGAGCCGGTCGCGGAGCGCCGCGAGATCGCGAAGCGCTGGGGCGCGGACATCGTGATCGACCCGACGACGCAAGACGCAGTGGCGATCACGAAGGATGCGACCGGTGGCGATGGCGCCGACGCCGTCGCGCTGACCATCGGCTCGCACGCGGCGGTGATTCCGTCGTTCGACCTGGTGCGCAAGCAGGGGACGATCAACCTGTTCGCCGGCTTCCCGCCGAAGCAGACGGTGCCGTTCGACCCGAACTTCCTGCACTACAACGAGGTGATCCTGACCGGATCGCAGAACGCGACGACGGACCAGTACCGCCGCACGATCCAGATGATGAAGCACGTCGCACACATCGACGAGGTTGTGACCAACCGCTACGACGTCGAGCACGGCCCGCAGGCCTACGAGTCCCGGCTGTCGATGTCGGGCTTGAAGTCGCTGGTCCAGTTCCCCGGCGTCGAATAGCGCATGCAAGACCGCGACGGCGTACGCGCGACTGAGGCGGCCACGATGGCCGCCTCGGACGATGTGGCGGATTCCGCCTCGCCGCAGCATGTGCGCCTCGGTGCATGGCTGCGGTCGGAGCGATTGCGCCGCGGGTTCTCGTACGCCGAGGTTGAGCGCGACACGCACATCAACCGGCTGTACCTCGAAGCGCTCGAGGATGAGCACTACGACGTGCTGCCGGCACCGGTGTACACGCGCGGATTCGTGAAGCTGTACGCGCGCATGCTGGGCATCGACCCGAGCGGCGCGTCGGCGATGCTGCCGGATGATTTGCCGACACCACCTGGACTCGAACCATCCGCAGCGCTGCGCCGACAGCGCGAGAAGGCAGCGATCACACTGCCCAAGCTGCCCTCGATGCGCGTACCGGCACTGCGTGTGCCGGAGCTGCGCACGCCACGGACTGGGATTCGGCTGCCGTCACTCGGTGGCGGCGGGGCGTCCTCGAGCGGTGGTGGGGCAGCGCTCGGGCTGAAGGTGCCGGCGATCTCGCTCGGACCGGACGCCAGGCGCTACCTGCTGGCTGCGGTCGGCGTGGCGATCCTGCTGGCGGCGGGATACTTCCTGCCTCGGTACTTCGAGTCGCAGGGCTCGACCGGAACACAGGCCGTGGCGACGTCGGCAGCCTCGACGGTGCAGCCGGGCACGAACACAACGCAGGCGACGCCGGGTGCGGCGAGTACGAGCAGTCCGAACGTGACGCCGCCGGTGCCAACCGGGCCGGCGCTCGCGAACTACGTGGGGATGTCGCAGGCGGACGCACAGAAGGCGCTCGAGACGCTCGGTCTGACGTTCGTCGTGAACCAGGCAGCGAGCGTGACGGTGCCGCAGGGCCAGGTGATCGCGCAGTTCCCGTCGGCAGGCTCGCGCCTAAACGCCGGCGACAACGTGGTCTTGTCGGTCTCCCGCGGCGCCCCTCGGTAGCGCAGCTACTTCTCGCCCAGCCTCGCGGTCGTTCGTTTCAACTCGGAAGTCTCGTGGGATCTGCGCACGACGCTGTGCGGGATCGCCGTGATGCTGCGTAACACGTAGAGTGGATCGCCTGTGAAGTACCATCTTGTCACGCTTGGCTGCGCGAAGAACACCGTCGATTCGATGCGGCTCGAACGCGCGCTGCGCAATGGACGGCACACCTCGGTGGGGACGCCCGATGAGGCGGACCTGCTGCTGGTGAACACGTGCGGGTTCATCGACGCGGCAAAGGACGAGTCGGTGAGCGTCGTGCGCGCGCTGGACGAGGGGCGCAAGCCCGGTCAGCAGATCTATGTCGTGGGCTGCATGACGCAGATCGCGAAGGACGAAGTGCTGGAGGCCGTACCCACGGTCGACGCCACGTTCGGCGCGGAGGCATGGGACGACATCGCCGCCAGCCTTGGCCCGGCGGATGCAGCGTTCGACATTCCGGAGCCCTCCATGCCATCCACGAGCATCCCGATGCTCGACCTGGGTATGCCGAGTGCGTACCTGAAGATCTCGGACGGCTGTGACCGACCGTGCACGTTCTGCATCATCCCGACGATCAAAGGACGGATGCACTCCGACACCACGGAGCGACTGCTCAACGAGGCGCGCTGGCTCGCGAACAGCGGCGTGCGCGAGCTCGTGCTGGTCGCGCAGGACTCGACCGCCTACGGCGAGGACGCGGGTGAGCGGGACGGGCTCGCGACCTTCCTCGAACGACTGTCGGAGCACGTGCCGGATGTGCCGTGGATCCGACTGATGTACGCATACCCCGGCCGCGTGACGCCTCGACTGGCGGAGACGATGGCGCGGCTGCCGAACGTGGTGCCGTACCTCGACATGCCGTTGCAGCACGGGAGCGACGCGGTGCTGCGGCGCATGAAGCGGCCGAGCCTGCGCGTGGCGCGGCAGAGCATCGAGGCGGTGCGGTCGGCGATGCCGGACGTGACGCTGCGGACGACGTTCATCGTTGGCTACCCCGGCGAGACGGAATCGGAGTTCCAGGAGCTGCTGTCGTTCGTCGAGGAGCAGCAGTTCGACCACGTCGGCGCGTTCACCTACTCGCCGCAGCCGGGCACGCCGGCGGCCGCTGAAGGCGGCGCGCTGAGCGAGCGCGTGAAGCAGCAGCGCTACGGTCGAATCATGGAGCTGTCCCAAGGGATCGCGCTCAAGAAGAACCGAACGATGGTCGGCCGCGAGTTCGATGTGCTGATCGAGTCAGAGCACCCGACCGAGAGCCAGGGTGGCGGACTCGTGGTGGTGGGTCGCACGGTGCGCGACGCGCCCGAGGTGGATGGCCTGGCGCTGGTGCGCGGGGAGTTCGCAGCGGGCTCGATGGTGCGGGTGCGGGTCGATGGCGCGCTGCCATACGACCTGCTCTGCACGCCCGTCGGCACCCAGGGGGTGTCTTCGCCCAGCTTCAACGCGGCCTCGTTGCCGTTTACGGGTCGCTAGTCTCCTAGCGGCTGGGCTCTCGAGTCACCTCGTTTCGTACGGTTCGTCCTCGATAACTTTCGTGCATCGCCTCGATCTGCTCGTGGGATAACGGGTCAGTTTGTTGTGTGGTCAGGGTAATCCCGCGTTTCCCCGCATTTAACGTCGATTTCACGTGAAAGTGGTCACAAGTACTTGCGAGGGTTTAGGCGAGCGCGCATGATGTTTCTGCAGGCAAGGGAGGGCGAGGCCCACCGAGCCACGAAGGGACTAAGACACCATGAATAACGAGTACATCCAGCGGTATTACAGCGCAGTCGTAGGCTCGAAGCGCATCAACAGCCCGAGCTTCACCGAGGCTGCGAAGGACTTGGCCAGCGCCAACGAGTGCATCCTCCTGGTCTACTAGCTCTCGATCTTCCGCGGCGGAGGCCCCCTCTCTCTCTTCTGCCGCTTCGATGCCAAGAGGCGCCCACCCCCCGGGGCGCCTCTTGTGCGCCCAACGTAGTTGGGGTTTTGGCCCAGATTCTCTGATTCGGACTTGGCAAGACTCGAACGCTCGCTTCCTAGCGGAGCACGCCGGTTCTTGCTCCCTCTCGATGGCTCGTTTGTACGAGCGGATGCTCGGAATTAGTGCCATAACACTCTTTACATATACCCCGTATAGGTATATATTTCTCTTGCGGCAGTAGACCTGCCAACAGTTCGGGCACGAGGGCGAGGCCCAGTGCACCGGGAAGGACCCAGTCAGATGTTGAAGATTGAGCGGTACTACAGCGGAATCGTCGGAGCTCGTCGGATTAACGCCCCGACGTTTGCCGAGGCGGCGAAGGACATGGAGCGGGCCAACTCTCGCATCCTGGTCGCGTAAGCGATTCACCTCGCACCTCGGACGCCTGAGTCTCTCGGAGGCAAGGCGACCGACGGTTGTAGGCCAACAACCATGAAGGGGCGCCCAATGGGCGCCCCTTCGTCATGTCCGGTGAGCCGCAAGCCGCGCTCGAGCTAGCGGGTGGCACGCCAGAGGCTGCGGCCGATGAGGCCAGTCGCGACGAGGACGATCGCAGCACCGATGAGCTGCAGGCCGGGAGAGTCGTCGAGGCCGCCAGCGACGATCGCGAAGGCACCCAAAGCGGCGAGGATCAGCCAGGTGCCGACGAGCGTGACGACGTGGAGCGTCACAGGGCTTCCTCGATCTCCGGGTCGTCGTCGGCATAGCCCTCGATCCACTCGAGGAGGTCGCCGGGCTGGCACTCCAGCACTCGGCACATGGCCTCGAGGGTGCTGAAGCGGATGGCCTTGGCTCGGCCGTTTTTGAGGACGGCGACGTTGGCAGGGGTGAGGCCGACGCGCTCCGCGAAGTCACCGACGCTCATCTTGCGCTTCGCGAGCTCGACATCGATGCGGACAACGATGGGCATCTAGATCACTCCTTCGAGGTCGGAGCGGAGGAGGGTGGCCTGCCGGAGCAGGGCGCGCATCACCACCATCAGCAGGCCGACGACGGTCACTGAGAGCGTCAGGAAGATCAGGACCATCGGCATGCCGGGGTCATCGGCCTGCGAGAGCACCCAGGCGGTGAAGCTCGCGAGCACCAGCCAGCCGCCGGCGATCGACCAGATGATGGCGTTGACCCACTTGAACGCCTCGGTGCTGAAGATGCGGTCGGACTGGACAAGGCTGAGCAGACGCCAGATCGAGACGACGATGACCTCGGCGCAGAGGATGCAGAAGCCAGCGAGGAAGGTCAGCGGCCAGCGGAGGTAGGCCTGGTCCGGGTGCTGCTGGGAGTTGTAGGCGAACGTTCCGGGGAACGACAGGAACTGGAAGACGAGCAGCACCAGAAACAGCGCTGCCATCACGGCTTTGAGAAGGATGACCGATCGACGTTCGATATTCATGAATCGAATATCGATAGTTAGGAGATGATTGTCAATAGCGTTCTGAGCGCTGGTAGATTTGTCGCATGGCAATCATGCGAATGGATCACGTGAGCATCATCGTCGAGGATCTCCCGGGGGCGATCGAGTTCTTCTCGACGCTGGGGATGGACCTGCTCGGGGAAGCGGCGGTGGAGGGCGACTGGGTCGACCGCATCAACGGCCTCGATGGCATGCAGGTGGAGATCGCGATGATGCGCACGCCCGACGGTCACGGGCAGATCGAGCTGACGAAGATTCGCCGCCCAGCACTAGTCGAGGTGACGCCGGCGGTGCAGCCGCCGAACACGCTCGGGCTACGGCAGGTGATGTTCGAGGTGGACGACCTCGACGGCACGATCGCGCGGCTGCACGAGGCGCACGGCACCGAGCTGATCGGTGAGGTCGTGCAGTACCTGAACTACTACCGGCTCGCCTACGTGCGTGGGCCGGTGGGGATCATCGTGGCGCTCTCGGAAGCTGTGTCCTGAGCTAGTACTCCGCCTCGAGCTCTAGCTCGTCGATGTCGGTGGAGATGACTTCGGCTTTGCCGAGCAGCTCGAGGTCGATGAAGCGGCGGGCATCCTCGGCGACACGGTGGGCGGTCGCACGGTCCTCGGAGACGACGGCGAAGCCCACCTCGGCGCGCTGCATCAGGTCCTGCGAGCCGACCTCGGCGGCGCTGAGCTGGAGCCGCGCGTGGATGCGGTCGACCAGCGAGCGCACGACGGCGCGCTTGTCCTTCAGGCTTTGCGAGCCGGGCAGGTGGAGCGTGAGCAGGACGCTCACGGTGACCACCTCGTAACTCCGGTCGGCTCGGCTAGAGGTTGAAGGTCGCGCCGGGCGGGAGGCTCGGTGCACCCATGGGCGGGATCGAGGTCGCGCCGCCGGGCAGCGAGATGCCCGCGTAGGGCAGGCCACCGCGCGCGGGCCAAACTCGACCCTCGGGCGTCTCGATCGCCTCGGGGACGTTGAGGTCGGTCGACTCCTCGGCGACCTCCTCGGTGGCGGCATCGGTGGGCGCGGCACCGCTGAGCGGCAGCTGCTGCGAGAGGTTCTCGGGCAGGCGGTTGGCAGCCTCAACGATGTCGGCGGGCAGCGGGGGCAGGTCCTCGGGCTTCTCGAGGCCGAAGTACTCGAGGAACTTCTGGGTCGTGGCGAAGAGCGCGGGGCGGCCGGGGCCGTCGGCGCGGCCAGCGATGTCGATCAGTCCACGGTTACGGAGCGTGTCGATCGCGCCGTCGCAATTCACGCCTCGAATCGCCTCGAGCGTGCCGCGGGTGACGGGCTGGCGGTAGGCGATGATCGCGAGGGTCTCGAGCGCGGCGGCGGAGAGCCGGCGACCGGCCTCGAGGCCCAGGAACTGCTCGATGTAGGTGGAGGTGTCGGGCGCGGTGACGAGCTGGATGCCGTCGGGGCCGCGCTGGAGGCGGATGCCGCGCTCACGCAGCGACTCGCCGAGGTTGTCGAGGCCAGCTCGAACCTCACGACGCGAGAGGCCCAGCGCTCGTGCGAGCGCGCCCTCGTCAGTGGGACCGTCAGAGACGAAGAGCAGCGACTCGATCAGGTAGGGGACTCGCTCAGCCGGGAAGGCGGGCGTCTGGCCCTCGAACTCCTCGGCTTCTTCCTCGGCGGCTTCTCCCGACTCGTCGGCGAGGGCCGCTTCCGCAGCCGCGTCCTCGGTCGAATCGATGACCTCGACGGCTGCCGTGGCTTCCTCGACGGCCTCGCCCTGAGTCTCCTCAGGGGCGAGGTCGGTGGTGGGCTCGACGGCGGCGTCGGTGGTCATCTCGGGCGCGTCGCCCCGGGCTTTCGCCTTAGCCATTGGCCTCCAGGCGCGTATCGAGGGGCCGCGGTCGCAGCCTGAGTTCCTCGTAGCGCAACTCGATTGTCGGTTGTGCGGCGAGGGGAACGCCGATTCGGGTGGCAAGTGTCTGCTCGATGGCGGCGCGAGCGCCGTTGGCGGTGTCCTGGAGTCGGGCGTCGGCGGTGACGGCAATCCGAGCGGTCACGCGCACTCCCTTCCCCTGCGACTGCACCTGCACGTCTGCACTGCGGACGTCGTCGCGCTCCTCGATGCCATCGCGGAGCCACGCGCCGAGCTCGTGCACGGCGATGGTGCCACGTCCACCGGGCACGCGCACGGGGCGGTCAGGATCGGTGGTGCGAGCCCAGGCAATCACGAAGGCGAGCGCGCCGGCGGTGGCGAGGATGACGCTGAACACGGCCTTCGTCGTGAGGTCGTCGTGCGTGCGTGCCCACTCGATGCCGGCGGCGATGGTGCCGAGCACTTCGGTAGATGCGGTCCAGGTGAGGGCGATGACGCCAAGCATCACAGCCGCAAACAGCGTGGCGACGATGACGGGCCGACGATCCTTGCGGGTCTCGGTATCAGCGTCGGAACGAGGTTGCGGGCGATAGGCGTGCGACAGAGCGGGGAGTCGTGGGGTCATCGTCCTCCAGGGCCGCTGCACAAGGCGAGCGACCGTGAGTAACCCCACCACCACTTCCGCTACGATGACCCGAATGATCGTTGATGTCCACACCCACATCTTTCCGCCATCACTGATCGCCGATCGCGCACACCTCGCGAGTATCGATGCGGGGTTCGGCGAGCTGTATGCGAGCCCGAAGGCGGGGATGGCGACGGCGGAGCATCTGCTCGCCTCGATGGATGCGGCGGGGGTCGATGTCTCCGTGGCGTGCGGGTTCTGGTGGCAGCACGGCGCGCAGGCTGCCGAACACCGCGCGTACCTGCTCGACGCTGCCGCGCAGTCGGACGGGCGGATCGTGCCGTTCGTGCCAATCGCGAGCGACGAGGACGCGAGCGTGCTCGACGCGGCGGTGGCGCAAGGCGCGCGCGGGCTGGGCGAGTGGCGCGGCGGCGGTGAGCTGGACGATGCGAGCGCAGAGTTCGTGCGACGCGCGACGGCGCTCGGGCTACCGGTGCTGGCGCACTGCTCCGAGGATGTGGGGCACCTCTATCCCGGCAAGCACGGCGGGCTCACGCCGGGCGGGCTGTGGCGACTGATCTCGACGCAACCGGAGGCGCGCGTGATCGCGGCGCACTGGGGCGGTGGCTTTCCGTTCGCGGGCTTGATGCCTGAGGTGCGGGCGGCACTCGAGGCAGGGCACGTGCTGTTCGACACAGCGGCGACGCCGCTGCTCTATGAGCCGCGCGTGTTCATCGCGGCACGGATGCTGCTCGGTGACGCGATCGTGGCGTGGGGCTCGGACTTCCCACTGCGCGAGCAGGAGCGCGACCGCGCACAGGTCGAGGCGGCAGGCGCGGGGTTCGCCGAGACATACCGCGACGCGATCCTTGGCGGGAACGCAGCGCGCTTCCTCGAACTGTCCTAACGCGTGCGGCTGTTCGTCGCGGTCGAGATCCCCGATGCGTGGCGCTCCATTGCGAGCGCGACCAACGAGCTGATCGGCGCGTCGGTCGGGCCACTGAACGCGAACATGCGCTTTGTCGATCCATCGCTGATGCACATCACGCTGCGCTTCCTGGGCGAGGTGCCCGAAGAGCGCATCGCCGACCTCGATGCGGCGTTGCGACATCGGATGTCGCCAGTGGACGTCGGGCTCGCGCTGGGGACGCCGAGCACGTTCGGGCCGCCAACTCGAACGCAGGTGGTGTGGCTCGGTGTGCGCGGCAACGTCGAAGGGCTGCGCGTGCTGGTGCGGCGCGTAGACCTCGCGCTGGCGGATGCGGGCGTGAAGGCGAACGACGCACGGTTCAATCCGCACATCACGCTGGCACGCCTCGACCGCCACGTGAGCGGGGATGACCGGCGGCAGATCGCGGAGCTGGTGGGCTTTCTGCCGGCGCCTCACCCATACACGCTGCGCGTGACATCAGTCGCACTCGTGCGTTCGACGCTGGGTGGGCCGCGTCCGGTGTACGACGTGTTGAAGCGCTACTCGTGAGATTCGTGAGCACATTCACACTGCGCTGACGTGCACGCGAGCGGGCCTTGCAGTTGGCGATGCGTGGCGAAATCTCGTTGACGATCCTGTGCGGTAGGACTACGTTGCGCGTGAGGTACTCGACCTATGAATCACCTCGCTCGCACCGTTACCGTGTTGTCCGAGGCGTCGTTGCGCGACGCTTCGCAGCTCTCCAGAGGCGCCGCCTGCGGCGCCTCATTTGTTGTCTGATGACTGCGGCACACCTCGTGCTGCGGTCGTAGGAAGGGAGACTCGATGGACTCCGGAATGATCGGCAAGATCGAGAAGGCACACCGCTACATCGAAGAGCGCGAACGTTTCCGGTTCTCCGGGCTGCAAGTCTCTGTACAGGGCGATAACAGCGCGCACACCGTCTCACTGAACGGCGACGACTGGGCGTGCGATTGCGACTACTTCGGCAACCGCCAAGAGTGCGCGCACACGATGGCAGTGGCCTTAATGCTGGACGGCATGGTGCCAGACCGCACGCCGGTGCCAGCGCTGGCATAGCACAGCACACGACGCGAACCGGCCTCGAACGACTCGGGGCCGGTTAGCACACTGCTCGTTGATGGAGGCTGTTCTGTCGCAGCTCGATGACGCATTGCGCATTGCGGTTGCCGCGCACGCGGGGCAAGTCGACAAGGCAGGGCAGCCGTACATCCTGCATCCGCTGCGGCTGATGATGCGGATGACCTCGGAAGCCGCGCGGATCGTGGCCGTGCTGCACGACGTGGTCGAGGACACCGATGTGAGCCTCGATGATCTACGTGCGGCGGGGTTCGGCGACGAGGTGATCGAAGCGGTCGAGCTCGTGACTCGGCGCGACACCGAGACATACGACGAGTTCATCGCGCGGATTGCGCCACACGCACTCGCACGTCAGGTGAAACTCGCCGACCTCGAGGACAACATGGACACGCGCCGCCTGCAGACGATCGACGAGCGCACCGTCGAGCGGATGCAGCGCTATCTGCGCTCGTGGCAACTGCTCCGGTCGATCGAGGACGCCAACACGTAGGAGCCTCCGTTATCGTTTCATGCCTGATACTGACTTGAGTAGTTGGTGGGGCATGAGAGGCGACGGCGAGCGATGAGCGGTTCCACTCGTTGGCTGGCTGGCGTGTGCGCGGTGGTGCTCGTGATTGTCGTGGCGGGCGTGATCGCCGCGACACGAGGCGGAGCGCAGTCGTATCCGACGGACTCGCCTGAGTACACGGTGCAGCAGTACGTGCGCACCGTGGCGGACCGCGACGCCAACAAGGCGATCTCGTACATGTCGTCGGACCTCCAGGCGCGCTGCGACACGCAGCCGCGCGACATGATCACGAGCCGCAGCCGATCGAACGTGCGCGCGACGCTTGAGGATGTGAAGCGCGGGGATAAGACCGCGACGGTGCGCGTCGGGATCACCGAGAGCTTTGGGAGCGGGCCGTTCGACGGTGGTGACTCGACGCAGACGGTCGTGTTCGAGCTGCAGCAGCAGGCGGACGGCTGGCGCTTCACCGACGCGCCCTGGCCGCTGTACTGCCCCTCGGCGCCCGCGAAGCCGGTGCGATAAATGATCTCCAGCATCCTGCTCGGACTGCTGTTCGGGGCGGTGCCGATTGGCGTCATCGCCGGCGTGATCGGGGCGGCGGTCGCGGCGCGTGACGCTCGCGATGAGCCAGCGGAGCCCGGCATCGGTACCGTGCGCCGGCTGTTCGTGTACGTGCTCGCACTGGTGGGGCTCGTATTCGCGGCGATCGGCGTGTCGCTGCTCGTCTCGGGTGCGCTGCAGGTGGCGTTCGAGTCGGTGTTGGTGAGCCAGCGCTCCGAGGCACTCTCGACGGCGCTCGCGTTCACGCTCGTGGGCACGCCAGCGTGGGTGGTGTTCGCATATCTCGCGCAGCGTTCGGTCGCGCAGCACCTGGTGGAGGCAGCCTCGCAGGCGCGGCGGCTGTACTTCGTCGTGGTGCGCGGGGTCGCACTCGTGTTTGTCGTGTTCAACGCGATCGGGGTCGGCAAGCAGCTCGTCGGTGTCGAACCGCTCTCGTCGCACGGCTGGGGCTGGCTCGTGGCATGGGGCGGTGTGTGGTTGATCCACGACCGATTCGTGGCGAATGAGCCGACGACCACGGCGATGACTCGACTGCTCGAGCGGCTGTATCTGGCGTTCGGGACGGTGCTCGGGCTGATGGTGCTGCTGATCGGCATCAACAGCGTCGTGGTCGCGCCGGTGAACAGCGCATACGAGCAGCTCGGCGCGACACGACTGGTGGATTCCGCGCTGCTATTCGGGCTGCGCGACGGCGTGGTCGTGCTCGTGGTCGGCGCACTGGTGTGGGCATGGCACTGGCTGCTGCATCTGGCGCGCGAGCGCGGGACGACGCTGTGGCACGTCGTCGTGTTCGTGTTTGGAACGCTCCCGGGTGTGGCGCTGACGGTCGTGCCAGTGGCGGTGCTGCTGTACACGACGCTGACATGGTTCCTCGGCACGCGGGACGTTTCAGGGGCGCACGCTCACTTCCACGAGGTGCCGGCACTACTCGGCGCGCTCGTGACGGGCGTGGCCACGTGGGGCTATCACCGCGCGGTGCTGGTCGAGTCGATGCGCGGGAACGAGGCGCAGTCGGAGCCGGAGCGCGTCTATCGCTACCTGGTGGCGGCGGCGGGCCTGCTGACAGCGGCGATCGGCATCGCGACGCTGCTGGCACTGGCGTGCGAGGGGATTGCGGGCGCGGGCAATAGCCTCGTGCGATCCGCAGGATGGTGGCGCAATCCGCTGTTGCGTGCGGTGACACTGCTCGCGATCGGTGCGCCGCTGTGGGCGTGGTACTGGGGCCAGCTGCAGCGCGTTGTCACGCGCGAGGGCGCTGTGGCGCGCGCCTCGCTGTCGCGGCGCGCGTTCGTGTTCGCAGCGGTCGGCGTGTCGCTGATCGCGCTGCTGATCAGCCTCGTCGTGCTGCTGTTCCAGGTGCTGCGACCGCTGCTCGATGGTGACGCGTCGCTGGCGGTGCTGCGGGATGCGCGCTGGAGCATCGCCACCGTGGCGACCTCGGCGTTTGTGACGATGTACTACCTGCTCGTGATGCGCGAGGACCAGGCAGCGTTGCGCGATACGCCGGCGCCCGAGCGCGCACGCACTCGCGAGGTCACGGTGATCGCGTCGGCGGATACGGCCGACGAGCTCGTCGTAGCGCTACGCCGGATCGACGGCGTGCGTGTGCGATCGTGGCAACGTACCGACTCGAGCCACCGGGAGCTGAGCGGTGCGCAGATCGAGATGGTGCGCGCCGGGGTCGCCATCGCTGACGCCGAGCACATCGCGGTGATCGTGAATGACGATGGCGTCGAGGTGGTGCCGTTCCGCGAGGCATGACGTGCGGACGTGATGCCCTCGAAACACACGGCTGGCATACTCGACGCATGGTTACTACATCGCACGAAGCCGTTGCCGCGCTCTACCGACAGTTCGCGACCGAAGAGGTGCGGGACATCTCGCCGCTCTACGACGAGATCTGCACCGGGATCGCTGAGGACGCGCAGGTGCTCGAGCTGATCGGGACGTTGCCGCGACCAAAGTGGCAGCCGAACTTGCTCCTCGCGGCGTGGAAGCTCGTGCACGGGATCGCCTCGGGATATCCGGAGTTTCGCGAGCGACTGCTCGACGAGCCCGAGGCCGTGCTGTCGGTGATGCGCACACACGCGACGCAGACCAACGAGGCCGCACGGTGCGCAACGACGCTGCCGGTGCTTGCCTCGATCGAAGGGCCAATCGCGCTGTTCGAGGTGGGCCCGTCGGCCGGGCTGTGCCTGTTCCCGGATCGCTATCACTACCGGTATCTGCTCGACGACGACGTGATCGAGGTGGGGGAGCCGAGCGGCGTTGACCTCGAGTGCGTCGTGACCGGGCCGATGCCGGTGCCGACGCGGCTGCCCGAGGTCGTGTGGCGCGGGGGGATCGATCTCAACCCGCTGGACATTCGCGACGACGAGGCAGTGCGCTGGTTGCGCGCGTTGATCTGGCCAGAGCAGACGGAACGCCTCGAGCGACTCGATGCGGCGATCGCAATCGCACGCACGGAGCGCACGCAGGTCGTGACGGGCAACGCTGACACTGCATTCGAAGCAGCACTCGCTGCGGTGCCGCGCGCGGCGACGCTGGTGGTGCTGAACACGGCAGCGGCGACGTACTTTCCGCCGGACGCGCGCGAGCGGTTCGCGGAGCGGGCCAACCGCGCGGGCGTGTGGATTTCACAGGAGGCGCCGGGCGTCTTCCCGAGCGTGGCGGCGATGTTGCCGGTGCGTGCGCCTCTCGGACGATTCGTGCTGTCACGCAACGGCGAGCCACTGGCGTTCACCGCGCCGCACGGCGGCACGATCGACTGGATCGAATAGGCGCCACCGCATATCGAACACGCCGTGGCGCGTTCGAGTGACTTACCGAGTCGGAAGCAGGCTCGCGCAAGCCTCGAGCGTGCCAGCTCGGTAGCCGGTCAGGAACGCGTCGTGGCGCTGCTGCGCGGAGCCGTGCGTCCATGACTCGGGATCGACGCGGCCCTGGGTCTTGGCCTGGATGCGATCGTCGCCCACGGCGGCGGCGGCATTGAGCGCCTCGTTGAGCTCGGCCTCACCGATCGAGTAGTTGCCGCGGCGGTTTGCCTGCGTGCTCCAGACACCGGCGTAGCAGTCGGCCTGCAGCTCGGTGCCAATCGAGATGCGCTGCTGGCCCGCGGAGTCGCGCGCGTTCGCGGCGAGCCGATCGGCGCCCGCGAGGTGCTGAATATGGTGGCCTGCCTCGTGCGCCACGATATAAGTCTGGGCGTAGCGACCATTGGCGCCGAAGCGCTTCTGGAGCTCAGCGAGGAAGCCGAGGTCGATGTAGATGCTCTGGTCGGCGGGACAGTAGAACGGGCCGACATTCGACGACGCGTTGCCGCAGCCGGTCTGTGCGGCCTGCTCGAAGAACACGAGCTGGGGATGCTCGTAGCGCACACCGAGCTGGGCGTCCCATACCTCGTTGATCTCGTTGTAGGACTTCACGACGTAGCAGTCGTCGTACTGCTCGATCGCGCCGGACACATTGCAGCGCTGCGCGAGGCTCGAGGCAGGCGCGGCGGTGGAGTATGTATCGGTAGCCGCGGGGTGCGAGCCGCCGAGCTGCGAGCTCAGCACGTTGAAGAGGATGATCACGATCAGGCCGACGATGCCCCCACCGCCGCCGATCGCGATCGGCATGCTGCCCAGGCCACCAATCGAGCGACCTCGACGGTCGTCTACGCCAGAGACATCTACTTGCTGATTGTCGAATGGCACGCGTGGCCACCTTCGCGATTGCTGAGTAGCAGATGGTCAGGGGGTATGAAGAAGCCCGCCGATTGCTCGGCGGACTTCGTCATTTCCGACTGCATTGCTGCTGTCGACATGAAGAGCATGCAGCCGTGACCGCTACAGCCTCAGCACTGCGCGCGGGTGCGGCGTTACAAGCGCCTCGCGAGTTTCGGGCTAGGGCTCGTAACGGCGGAAAATGAGCACGGCGTTCTGGCCGCCGAAGCCGAACGAGTTCTTCATCACCGTGCGCACGTCGGCGGCTCGAGCGACGTTGGCGACGTAGTCGAGGTCGCAGTCCTCGCCGGGATTCTCAAGGTTGAGCGTGGGCGCGAGCATGCCGTTGCGAATGGTCTGGACGGCCATGACCGCCTCGACGCCGCCGGCGGCGCCGAGCAGGTGGCCGACCTGCGACTTAAAGCTGGAGAGCGGCACCTGGTAGGCGCGCTCGCCAAAGACGGTGCGCACGGCTCGGGTCTCCGCGAGGTCGCCAATGTCGGTCGCGGTGGCGTGCGCAGAGATGTAGTCGATCTCGTCGATGCCGACGCCGGCGTTGCTGAGGGCGAGACGCATTGCGCGTGCGGCGCCCTCGCCATCCTCGGGCGGGGCGACGAGGTAGCGCGCGTCGGCACTCACGCCGTAGCCGATCACCTCAGCGAGCGGCTCGGCACCGCGGGCGAGGGCGTGCTCGAGCGCTTCGAGGACGAGGACGCCGGAGCCCTCGGCGGGGGCGAAGCCGTCGCGGTCGCGGTCGAAGGGCCGCGAGGCCCGCTGCGGCTCGTCGTTGTGGCCAGTGGTCAGGGCGCGCATCGCGCAGAAGGCGGCCAGGCCCAGCTCGGTGATACCCGCCTCGGCACCACCGGCGAACATGACGTCGGCGTCGCCGCGGCGAATCACCTCGGTCGCATCACCGATCGCCTGCGTGCCTGCCGCGCAGGCGGTAGTGACGGTGTTGCTATAGCCGAGCAGACCGAGCTGGATGGTGACGTTGCCGGCGGCCATGTTGCCCAGGAACTTCGCGACGTAGAACGGGTCGACCTTGGAGCCGCCTCGCTCCAGGAGGGTGCGCATCGTGGCGTCCGTCTCCGGGAGGCCGGCACCGCCGTTGCCGATGATCGTGCCGACGCGCTCTCGATCGATCGAGGCGAGGTCGAGACCCGAGGCGTCGAGTGCCTGGCGCGCGGCACCAACGGCGAACTGCGCGAAGCGGCCCATGCGCCGCGCGTCCTTGCGGTCCATGTACTGACTCGGGTCCCAGTCGGGGACCTCGCCGCCGACCTGGCAGGGGTAGTTCGAGGGGTCCACGAGCGTGAGGCGGCGGACGCCGGACTCGCCCGCGATGGCGCGCGTCCACATCTCCTCGACACTGGTGCCGAGCGGCGAGAGCGCGCCCATGCCAGTGACGACGACACGACGGCGATTGCGGTACTCGGGCATGGCTGCCTGATCCTTCACGCACGAGTTTGGGACGTGGAACGAGTTTAGCGCAGCCCGAATGCTCGGTCGCCAACGATGCCGAGGAGCACCTCACGGGCCTCGGCGACGGTGTAGATGCTCCCGGCGACGAGCACAGTGCCGCGCTCGCCGACCTGGGCAGTGGCGATCTCGAGCGCCTCGGCCACGGAGGCGCACTGCTGGACCATCGCGCCGGCGTCGCTGAAGGCGCGGCGCGTCATCTCGACGTCGGCGGCGCGGGGCGAGGACGGCGGGGCGACGATCACCTCCTCGGCGACTGGGTTGCCAGCGCCGACGAGCTCGTGCGCAATGGCCTGAGCGTCCTTGCCGGCGAGCAAGCCCGCGACGAGCACGCGCGGGCGCGGCAGAGCGAGCTCGTGCACGGCCTCGCGGAAGCGCTTCGCAGCGAGCGGGGTGTGCAGGCCATCGATCACGACGAGCGGCTTGTGCTTCAGCACCTCGAACCGGCCGGGCCAGCGCACGCCCTCGATGCCGGCGCGCACGGCGGCTTCGGGCAGTTCCTCGCCGATGGCCTGCATCGCGAGCTCGGCGGCGCGAATGGCGGTCGCCGCGTTCTCGCGCTGGTGCGCGCCGAGCAGCGGGTACTTGAGGCCTCGATAGAGACGGACGGGGGTGCGCAGGTCGAGGGTCTGACCTTCGAGGCCTTGCTGCGTGACGTTCAGCGCGCACTCGTCGGGGACGTGGTGGTGCGTCGCGCCCATCTCGACGGCGCGGGCGTGAATCACCTCGAGCGCAGAGTCGCGCATCGGGGAGGTGACGAGGTCGCAGGGGCCAATGATGATGCCGGCCTTCTCGGCGGCGATCTTCGCGATGGTGTCACCGAGGATCTCGGTATGCTCGAGGTCGATGGGGGTGATGACGGCGACGTCCTTCGAGGGCATCGCGTTCGTCGTGTCGAGGCGGCCACCGAGGCCAACCTCGACGACCTGCCAGTCGCACTGCGCTTCCGCGCCGGCGAGCCAGCCGAGCAAGGTCATCGCCTCGAAGTAGGACCAGCCAGCGAGCGACGGGTCGGCGAGCAGGCGATTGGCCAGCGTGGCGAACATGGCGTAGTCGATGGGCGCGCCGTCGATCGCGATGCGCTCCCGGGCCTGATGCATGTCGGGCGAGGTGAGCAGCAAGGTGTGCGCGCCAGCCGCGCGCAGGATTGCCTCCGTGATCGCGGAGACAGAGCCTTTGCCCTTCGAGCCGGCGACGTGGACGGTGTGGCGCACCTCGGGGTGACCGAGTGCCTCGAGGCGTTCCGTGACGTGGTCGACTCGGAAACGACGAGCGTCAGCGGCGTTGCCGGTGCGCTCGAAGCCGCCGTGGTTCAGCAGCCCACGCACGGCGTCGACGTAGCGACGCAGCACGTCCTCCGCCGGGAGGGCGAGCGCGGCCGCGCTGGCTCGAAGGATGGGGTCAGTGGTCACGGCTGCATCTTAGGCGCGTGGTCGCGCATGCGCCCCAACCAAATCGCCGCTACCGGCAGGTGCCGATGATCGGCTGATTCGCGGGAATGCCGGTCGCAAAGAGCTGGTTCCATTGCGAGTTCACGGCCTCGATCTGGGTGCCGACGACGTAGACCACGAAGTCCCCAGCAGAGTTCGCGACCCAGAACACCCCACGACCAGTCGGACAGCCAGCGGCCGTGACGAGCTGAGCATTCGTGCCCCCGCTGAACACGAAGACTGCGAACCCGCCATTTGCAGGAGGCGGGGAGCCAGCGGTGATCGTGCCGGCACCGGGCGTGGGGGTCACGGTCGGTGTTGCCGTAGTCGTGGCGGTCGCGGTCACGCTCGCAGTCGCCGTCGGCACTGGGGTGGCGGTTGGCACTGGTGTGGCGGTCGTGGCCGCGGTTGGCGCGACAGTCACTGTGATTGATGCGGTGGCGGTCGGCGTTGGTGTCGGGGTCGAGCCCGTCAGCGTGACCGTGTATGTGCTCGTACCACCAGCGGCAGCAGTGATCGTGATCGTGTCCGTGCCGGCGAGACCGCCTGACACCTCATATCGGAGTCCGAACATGCCGTCGCCATCCGTACTGAACGACTGGGAATGCGCCCCGTTCAGCAGACCAATGCTCGCAGTCACCGTGATCGGGATCCGAGGAGCACGGATGCCCGTGTTGTCGTACACGCTTCGATAGCCGCTCGCGAGAGCACAGAGCGTCTTTGGCCTCGAACCATCCGCAGGCACGGGGCCGAGCGTGCGGGACGATCCGGGGAAGTCAGACGGCCCACCGCAGCGGCTGCTCGGATCACGGAAGTCAGCATGGAAATCGAATGGCGGGATCGGCCCGGCAGGGACGGGAGTTGCCTCGGGGCCGGTCAGGCCGATCGAGTAGTGCTGGCTGTCGCCGGGGTAGTTGATGGTGAGGGCGTCGGTCGCCGTCACCCCGCCCGCGCCCTGGTAGGTCATCGTGAAGACGCCTCGAGAGTCGGTGACAAAGGACGCTGTCTTGGCGGAGCCGTTGAGCAGGCCGACCGATACAGAGACGGTGCCCGCGATCTCCGGCGCTCGAATGCCATTCGGCAGCGTCGCGACCAGACCGCAGACCATCATCGTTTGTGAGCCGTCCGCTTTGACGGGACCACCGAGCGGTTGAGGCAATGGCGATGAGCACGTGGAGGACGTGGCCTGCAGGGCGACATTGGCACCGTATCGATCGGCCGCCGAGGTGTGCGTAGGCCAGACAGTCGTGAGCACGACAGCCAACGCAAACCCAGTGATCACCAGCGATGCCAGGCCACGAAACAGTCGCATGTCGTCCCCCACACCAAGCGTAATCGAAGCTGCCGGCCTACCCAACGATGATCTCGGTGAAGTCCGCACGCCTCGACCGCATGAGTGGGGGTCGGGTAGGGTGCGGCAATGACGACGAGCGACCGTGGGGTGTGGGTGCGGGCGGCGAGCGATCCGCTGGCGGGGCCGGCGGCCTGGGATGGGCTGCAGGTCGGCGACGACGTGCGCCTGGAAGTATGGCTGGGGCCGCGCAACGGCGTGGGGGCACAGTACTTCCGCTGCTTCCTGACCTCGGAGCAGGGTCGGCCGGATGACTTCGTCGTGTTCGGACTGCAGCACACGGGGCCGTATCCGGCCATGTGCTGGGTCGATGTGATCGAGTACCACGAGACGCTAACGATGCCGGACGGGCGCGCGATCGGCGTGCCGCCGGGGATCGAGCGGGCGATCTTCCAGGCGCTGGGCACCTCGGTACCGGCGGGCGGGCACGTGATGGCCGAGTACGACTCGCCGGGACGGCGCGTGACGGCTCGAGCGCTGGAGCTGCGGGTGCCGCCGGCGGCGACGCCGCTGGGCACGGTGCTGCGGATGGCCGGGCTCGGGGACTACTTCCGAGACTGGTACTACGCCGAGGGCGGCCGCGAGGGGGCTCGGAAGCTGCAAGGGTTCCGAGCGCTGAACGAGCAGCATGCGCGGGAGCGTGGCCTCGAGATGCTCGTGGAGCTGCGAGCGTTCATGGCGGGCGCGGCAGAGCTCGACTGGGGGATCCAGGCCCAGACTCGGCCGCTGGCCGAGGCGGCGATCGCGGACCTGAGCGAGCGCTACGAGAGCTAGCGGCCTGTCGCTCGGCCTCGGGCGGTGCGAGACAGCCACAGCCGCTCACCATTCCGGCAACACGCTCGTGCGAGTTTCCGCTCGGCGATGACCTCGAACCCTCCGTGGCTCGTTCGCGCCTGACCTCGCGATTGGCAGGCGGTGGATACTTCGGCTCGCGCCGCCGCGGAGTCGCTGGGAGCGGCCGGTTCGGGGTATAAGGGCTGGAGAGAGACCGGCTATTCCGCCCCCACGCGGATTCTCGATGGATCACTCACATGTACACGGATGCGGCGGCCACGCCGCGATGCTGCGGACTGACGCAGCCAACGTCCGTCTGGCTCGTATTCGCTCAGGAGGAACAGGCAATGAGTCGCAACATGGCGATCGAGTTGGCTCGAGTGACCGAGGCCGCCGCGCTGGCCGCCTCGCTGCACGCGGGCAACGGCGACAAGGAGATGGTCGACCAGGCGGCGGTCGACGCGATGCGCCGCACGCTGCAGGAGATCGACGAGTTGGAAGGCCTGGTGGTGATCGGTGAGGGCGAAAAAGACGCCGCACCGATGCTCTACAACGGCGAGGTGATCGGCTCCGGCCCCCTCAAGTTCGACATTGCAGTGGACCCGATCGACGGCACGACGCTGATGTCGAAGGGCCTGGCCGGCGCGATCGCGGTGATCGCGATGTCGACACGCGGCAGCATGAACGTGCCGGTCGAAGTCTTCTATATGGACAAGATCGCGGTCGGTCCGGCCGCGAAGGACGCGATCGACATCAACCTGTCGAAGACCGAGAACCTGCAGCGCATCGCCAAGGCGCTGGGCAAGCCGATTAACGAGGTCACCGTTGTCGTGCTCGACCGCCCGCGTCATGCGGAGCTGTTGCAGGAGATTCGCGACGCCGGTGCGCGCGTCAAGCTGATCTCAGACGGTGATGTCGCAGCGGGCATTCAGGCGTCGCTGCCGGGCAGCGAGATCGATGTGCTGATGGGCATCGGCGGTACGCCCGAGGGTGTGATCGTCGCCGCTGCCATGCGCTGCACGGGCGGCGCGATCCAGTGCAAGCCCTGGCCGCGCGATGACGCCGAGCGCGAGAAGTGCATCGCCATGGGCAGCCTGGACAAGGTCTACACGACCGAGGACCTGTGCGGTGGCGAGGACGTGTACTTCAGCGCGACGGGCGCGACGACGGGCGAGATGCTCAAGGGCGTGAACGTGCGCGCCGAGGGCGCGTCTACACACACCGTCGTGATGAGCTCGCACTCCGGCACGATTCGGTGGATCGAGTCCACGCACAACTTCACGCGCCTCGACAAGATGCCGCCTAAGTAGGCGGCTACCTCGTAGGACTCGGATAAGCAGAGAGGCCCGGTTTGCACCGGGCCTCTCTGTTGAACTCTGTCGTGTGGCTCGCGAGCTAGCTGTTCTCCATCGCAGTCGAGTACGCGCCCTGGCGAGCAGCGGCCGTGACCTTCGCGCGGTGGTAGTACGCCTGCTGTGCAGCCTCGACGTTCTCGGCCTTGCCGGACCACGCCTTCTGCGGCGCGCCCTGCAGACCTCGGCCGTAGCTGAAGCTGATCTCCCACGGCACGCCGACCTTCTGCGCTTCGCGCGAGACGGCGTCGAGGTTGATCGTCGCCTCGTCGTCGGGCATGCCGCCGGAGAGGAAGACGATGCCGGGGACGGAGGCGGGGACGCTCTGCTTAAAGCAATCCACGGTCAGCCGAGCGACCTCGGATGCCGGGGCGCGGTTCGACGCCTGGTTGCCGGACAGCACCATGTTGGTCTTGAGGACGAGGCCCTCGAGCAGGACGCGCTGCTTCGCGAGCTCTCGGAAGAGCGTGCGCAGCGTGAGGATCGAGACCTCGTGGCAGCGCTCAATCGAGTGCGCGCCGTCGAGCAGGACTTCCGGCTCGACCATCGGGACGATGCCGGCCTCCTGGCTCAGCGCGGCATAGCGAGCGAGTGCGTGCGCGTTGGCCTGGATGCAGTACGTCGAGGGGATACCGTCGCCGATCGTGATCACGGCGCGCCACTTGCTGAACTTCGCGCCCAGCTGCTTGTACTCGGCGAAGCGCTCACGGAGGCCGTCGAGACCCTGCGTGACGAGCTCGTTCTCCGCGAACGGCAGCGCGACCGCGCCGGCGTCCACCTTGATGCCGGGGATCAAGTTCTGGCCGCGCAGCACGTCGACGAGCTGCGTGCCGTCGGCGCCCTTCTGGCGGAGCGTCTCGTCGTAGAGGATGACGCCGCTGATGAACTCGTTGGCGCCGGCGGTGCGGAACAACATCTCGCGGTAGTCGCGACGGTTGTCCTCGGTGCTCTCAACCCCGATGGCGTCGAAGCGGCGCTTGATGGTGCCGGAGCTCTCGTCCGCGGCGAGGATGCCCTTGCCCGGGGCGACCATCGCGCGCGCAGTCTCGATCAGTTCCTCGTTGATTCCCACAGTGAACTTCCTCTCGACTGGGGTGCGCCCGGACGGGGCGCTGGCTGGCCCCCAAGGCGCGGCAATATTACTGCCATTTCTCGGGCGCGAGCATAGCAGCGAAGGTGCGCTAGGAGCCCTCCTACATTGTGCTGAATCGCGCAGAACAGAGTTATGGCGAGCGGGTGGGGTGCTACTCGGGCAGGCGGGAGACTCGAACCTGCGGGCGGAGCTCCTCGACGTCCGCGCGGGTGCGCAGGACGTTGCCCTGCGCCAGACAGGTGGCACTGCCGGTGGCTGCCGCGAGGGTCAGGGCTGGCTCCCATGCACCGTCTCGTACCAGCCCGCAGACAAGACCGCTCGTGAAGCCGTCGCCGGCGCCTACGGCCGATTCGACCGTGATCTGCGGCGGGCGGACGAGGTACTCGCCGTCCGTCGTGACGGCGACGGCACCCTCGCCGCCGAGGGTGATCACGACATTGGCGATACCTGTGCCCTGCAGCTTGCGAGCCGCCTTGAGCGCCGCTTGTTCGTCGTCGATCTCGGTATGGCAGAGCCTCGAGAGCTCGTACTCGTTCATCTTCAGCAGCGTCGGGTACGCGCCAGACGCCAGTACGACTTCGACGACCGGACCGTCCGCATCGAGCGCCGTGAACGCGGCCATCTCGGTTGCCATGCGAATCAGACCGGCATAGATCGCGGGGTCACCCGGCGGCGGGATCGATCCGGCCAGCACCACCCACGAGCCTGGCGTCAGGTGTGCTCGCAGGCGCTGGTGCAGCTCGTCGATCGCCGCGGGCTCTAGCTGCGGGCCGGGCAGCAGGAGCTGCGTCGAGGTGTGCGTGGAGCGGTCGAGCACGGTGATGTTCGTGCGCGTCTCACCGGAGACATGGACGAAGTCGCACTCGATGCCGCTGTCGATCAGCTGCTGCTCGATCAGGCGGCCGCGCTGCCCCGGCGCCAGCCCACAGGCGAGCGCATCGAAGCCGAGCGCCTTCACGCCGCGCGCGACATTGATGCCCTTGCCGCTGATGTCGAGACGCAGGGGCGCGCACACGCGGTTGGTATCGGAGATGGCAAACCCCTCGACCTCTACGGTCTGGTCGAGTGCCGGGTTGAGGGTGACCGTGACGATCATGGGGGGAGAGCTCCGGGGTGTGATTCCCCTGTATTCCAATCTTAGGAGCCTCTGCACGCTCCCGACTAGCCCTCGCCGAAGCGACGGCGCGGCCGGTGGCGCGCGTGTTTGCCCGCGTGGAGGGCGCCTCGCTACCCTCGGGGCTCGAGAGCACGAGAGGAGCGGCGTGTGCCGCAGACCCTGAGCGTCATCAAGGCAGACGTTGGCGGCTGGGTGGGCCACTCGGCCATGCACCCGGACGTACTGGCACGAGCGGCGGAGGCGATGGCCGCAGCGACGGCATCGGGGATGCTGCTCGACGGGCAGGCGCACGCGTGCGGCGACGACCTGTTCCTGGTGATGTCGCACATCCACGGGGTCGACCACGAGATCGTGCACCGGCTGGCGTGGGATACGTTCCGCGCCGGGACCGAGGTCGCGAAGGGCCTCGGGCTCTACGGAGCGGGGCAGGACCTGCTCGCCGACGCGTTCTCCGGGAACATCCGCGGGATGGGGCCGGGCTCGGCAGAGATGGAGATCGAGGAGCGCCAGTCCGAGCCGGTGATCGTGTTCATGGGCGACAAGACCTCGTCGGGCTCGTTCAACCTGCCGCTGTTCAAGATGTTCGCTGACCCGTTCAACACCTCCGGGCTCGTGATCGCGGAGACGCTGCACCAGGGCTTCTCGTTCGAAGTGCATGACATCAAAGAGCACAAGAAGCTGATGCTGACGGCGCCCGAGGAGGTCTATGACCTGCTCGCGTTCATCGGGTCGCCTTCGCGGTATGCGGTGAAGCGCGTGGTCTCGCGCGCGACGGGCGAGGTGGCGGCGGTGTCGTCGACGGACAAGCTGTCGTTGCTCGCCGGTCGGTACGTCGGCAAGGATGACCCGACGCTGATCGTGCGCTGCCAGGGGAACTTCCCGGCGGTTGGCGAAATCCTGGAGCCATTCACGACGGCGTGGACGGTCGAGGGGTTCATGCGCGGCTCGCACTACGGGCCGTGGATGCCGGTCGCACAGCGCAACTCGAACGCCTCGCGGTTTGACGGGCCACCTCGTGTGGTAGCGCTGGGGTTCCAGCTGCACGATGGCAAGCTTGGGATGTCGCGCGACCTGTTCGACGATCCAGGCTTCGACAACGCGCGCGCCGAGGCGAACCGCGTCGCGGACTACCTGCGCAAGCACGGCCCGTTCGAGCCGCACCGGTTACCACTCGACGAGATGGAGTACACCTCGATGCCGGCAGTCGCCGCGAAGATCGGCACGCGCTGGGTGGATCTTTAACTTCTGCTCTTCGCGCGAGCGCTCATCGCCTGCGTCTCTGTGTCGTTCGATGCTTCCGACTCGTGGCTGCTTCGCAGCCAGCAGGAGGGGGTGCCCTCCTGCACCTCCCGCGTCGCTTCGATGGTCGGGTGTTGAGCACACATACAATTAGTCACGACTGACTGAGATTCGGAGCACCTCATGCCTCGACTGCTGATTGCGACGACGAACGCGGGGAAGGCTCGCGAGATCGGGGAGCTGCTAGCCGGGACGGGCTGGGAGTGCGTCTCCGTGCGGGAGGCGGGGTTGCCCTCGATCGAGGTGATTGAGACGGGGCGGTCCTACCTCGAGAACGCGGTGCTCAAGGCGGAGACGTACGCGGCGGTGTCGGGGATGCCGACGCTCGCGGACGACTCCGGGCTCGAGGTTGACGCGCTGGACGGGGCGCCGGGGGTGATCTCGGCGCGGTTCGGCGGGCCCTCGGTCGGCTCGGACGCCGAGCGGACAGCGCTGCTGCTCCAGCGCCTCGAGGGGGTGCCGATGGCCCGCCGCAGGGCGCGCTTCCGAGCGGTGGTCGCCCTCGGGCTGCCGGGTGGGCAGGTCTTCGTGCGTGAGGGCGTGCTGCCGGGGCGAATCGCGCTGGCGCCACGTGGGAGCTCGGGCTTTGGGTACGACCCGGTCCTCGAGCTGGCCGACGGACGGACGGTGGCGGAGCTGGGCGACGAGAAGCAGACGATCAGCCATCGCGCGCAGGCAGTTCGTGCGATGATATCTGTGCTACAGAGTCTCAACGAGCACGCGAGCGGGGCTCCCTCCCGCCACCGCTGACGCTCGTCTGGGCTCACTGGGAGCACCCATATGACCAGCTCGAACGCTTCGACAGAGGGCAACGGCCCGCTGACCATCACCGACCGCCTTGGGCGGCCGCTGCGCGACCTGCGCATCTCCGTGACCGACCGCTGCAACTTCCGCTGCCGCTACTGCATGCCTCGCGAGGTGTTCGGCGCGGACTTCGCATTCCTGCCGCGCTCCGAGATCCTCTCGTTCGAGGAGATCACGCGACTGGCGCGCATCTTCGCGGACCACGGCGTACAGAAGATTCGCCTCACGGGTGGTGAGCCGACGCTGCGCGCGGAACTGCCGACGCTGATTCAGATGCTGAAGGAGACGATTCCCGGCATCGAGATCGCGATGACGACCAACGCCTCGCTGCTGGTGCAGCAGGCGGAGAAGCTGGCCAAGGCCGGCCTCGACCGGATCACGGTGTCGCTCGACTCGCTCGACGACGACGTGTTCCGCGCGATGAACGATGTGAACTTCCCGGTCGCGCGCGTACTCGAAGGCATCGAGGCGGCGCAGGCGGCGGGCATCGGCCCGATCAAGGTGAACGCAGTCGTGAAGCGCGGCGTGAACGACCACACGATCGTCCCGCTCGCGAAGTTCATTCGTGAGCGCGGGCTGATCCTGCGCTACATCGAGTACATGGACGTCGGCACCAAGAATGGCTGGCGCATGGACGATGTCGTGCCCGGCTCCGAAGTCGTCGAGATGATCTCGAAGGAACTGCCGCTGGAGCCGATGGACGCGCAGTACCGCGGCGAGGTCGCGAAGCGCTGGCGCTACGCGGACGGCAGCGGCGAGGTCGGCGTGATCACCTCGGTGACGGCGCCATTCTGCGGCGACTGCACGCGCGCGCGGCTGTCGGCGGAGGGCTCGATCTACACGTGCCTGTTCGCGGCAGCCGGCACTGACTTCCGCGCGCTGCTGCGCAACGGGTCCAGCGACGAAGAGATCGGGCTCGTGATCCGCGAGATGTGGGGCATGCGCGACGACCGGTACTCGGAGATTCGCTCCGACAACACGGTGCACATGCCCAAGGTCGAGATGTCTTACATCGGCGGATAGTGCCGCTGCCTTGAGAGGTACGTGCATGACCCAGGCTGAGCTGTCACATCTCGATGCCGAGGGGCACGCGCGCATGGTCGATGTGTCGGCCAAGGACGAGACGCATCGTGTTGCCACGGCGCGCGGTCGGATCGTGATGCAGCCGGAGACGCTCGCGATGATCGTCGAGGGCAAGATGCCGAAGGGCGATGTGTTCGCCGTGGCGCGCATCGCCGGGATCATGGCGGCGAAGCAAACCTCCTCGTTGATTCCGCTGTGTCATCCGCTGGCGATCACGGGGGTTGAGGTCAACCTCACGCCCAGCGCCTCGAACGCCTCGGTGGAGATCGAGGCGACCGTGCGCACGACCGGGCAGACGGGCGTCGAGATGGAGGCGCTCACCGCAGTGAGCGTGACGGCGCTGGCGGTGTACGACATGTGCAAGGCAGTCGAGCGCGGGATGCTGATCGAGGACATCCGTCTCGTCGCCAAGTCAGGCGGCAAGTCCGGCGACTACGTAGCACAGTAAGGCGCTGGCTCGATGGATCCGGTGCGGCGCGCCGCCCTCCGTCAACGATTCAACAACGCTATCGACGTTCCGATGCTCATTCTGGCATTGGCGTTCGTGCCGCTGCTGATCATCCCCGAAGTCGCAGAAATCTCCCCTGAGCTGCAGTTCGAGCTCGACGTCGTCGACTGGATCATCTGGTCGGCGTTTGCGTTCGAGCTGGTAGTGAACATCTACCTCGCCGACGCTCGCAGGTCGTACGTCCGTCAGCGGTGGTTCGATGTCGCCATTGTCCTGCTGCCGTTCCTCCAACCGCTGCGTATCACGCGTTCCGTGCGGGTACTCCGCCTGCTGCGTGCGATTCGCGTCGTATCGGTCGCGGCGCGCATTCACCACGCGATTCGAGACATCTTCTTCGTGCATGGCGTGCAATACGTCCTCGCGGTAGCGATGCTGCTGCTAGTCATCGCCGCAGCCGCTGTGACGCACTTCGAGCGCAGCGCCGGCGGCAGCATCAATAGCTTCGGCACTGGGCCCTGGTGGGCGCTCACGACCGTGACGACGGTGGGCTACGGCGATACGTACCCGGTCACACCTGAAGGCCGCGGCATCGCTGTATTTGTGATGCTGCTTGGGATCGGGTTGTTCGGCACGCTGACTGCTTCAGTCGCCGCGTACTTCGCGACCTCCAGTGAACGGCCTTCAGAAACAACGCTCGACGACGTCCTGACCGAGATCCGACGGCTCGAGTCCCGACTCGACGAGACGCTCAGCGAGCGAAGGAGCACGTGATGCACGGATGATCGGCAAGATGACGACCGTGTTCGGGCGACGCGATGAGCTGGTCTCGATATTGCTGAAGAGCACGGTCGAGATGCCGGGGTGCCTGAGCTATGTGCTCGCGGCAGACCCGACGGATGCTGATGCGATCTGGATCACCGAGGTGTGGGACAACGAGGCCTCGTGGTCGGCATCGCTCCAATTGCCCGAGGTGCAGGCGGCGATTGCCGAGGCTCGACCGCTGATCACGGGGATGGAGCCGCGGTATGTCACGACGCCACTCGGGGGCGTGGGGCTGCCTCGATAGCTGCGAGGGATAGCTCCGGGTGGATAGCTAGCGGCGGGACTGCTCGCTCGGCGGGGCAAAGATGAGGCCGCGCACGAGCTGGATGAGCGAGGTGCGCCAATCGCCCTCGCCGTTGGGTGCGTAGCCTCGACGCGGCTCACCGCGCATGACATGGCCCACCTCGGCGGACACCTCGGCGCCAAACAGCAGGATGTTCGCGCTGACGTAGACCCAGAACAGCAGCGCGATCACGCCTCCGAGCGAGCCATAGACAAGCTGGTACGCGTTGAAGTGCGCGAGGTAGACAGCAAAGCCCGTCTTGGCCACCTCGAACAGGACGGCTGCGAGCAGGGCGCCGGGCCAGATGTGCAGCAGCCTCGTGGCGCGGTGCGGGAGTGCTCGGTACAGCAGCAGGAACGTGCAGAAGGTCGTGGCTGCGGGGAGTGCGAGACCGCCGAGGTCCCACAACCAGGTCACGCCGGAGACATCGACGTAGGTGTCCGCTCGCGCCTGGATGAAGCGCCAGAACGTGGTGGCGACGGTTGAGGCGAGGAAGAGCAGGCCGGAGAGCAGCACGATCAGGTAGTCGAGCAGTTTCGCGCGGACGTACGGCAATCCTCGGCTGACATCGAAGACGACTTCCAGCGCGCTCCGAACAGCGGTAGCGAGCGCGCCGGACGACCATGCGGCGCCGAGCAGTGAGACAACCGAGAGCGTGGGGCCGAGGTCAGCGAGGGCGCGCAGTGACGACTCGATGGTCGGAGCCTGGACGGGGAGCGCGGTGACAATGGAGTCGAGGACGCGCGCCTGGATGGTCTCGTTGCGCAGGATGATGCCGAAGACAGCGACGACGAGCAGCGCGAGTGGGAACAGCGAGAAGAGCGCGAAGTAGGAGATGGCGGCCGCGAGGAGCGTGCAGCGGTCCTCGACGAAGTTGACGATCGCACGACGCAGCGACCAGGTCGCGATGCGCCAGATCGAGAAGGCCGCCACCGATGAGTGCATCGCGTTGGTCGCCTGGGTGCCCATGGGCGTCCTCGTTCGGTCGAGTCAGCGCTCTGCCGCTGGCTCGACTGCCACCCCCCGCCTTGTCATGCTATGCCGCAGAACCGCTACAAGGGATCACCTCCGTGACCAGCGATCGCCTGCACGCCCAACACATCGAGTACCGCCGCATCGTCGTCAAAGTTGGGTCCAACCTGCTGACGGCGGGCACGGACAGCCTGAACGCAGCCGCGATGGCGGCTGTGGTCGAGCAGATTGCGGCGATCCGCGAGTTGGGTGCACAGGTCGTCGTGGTGTCCTCGGGGGCGATTGCGGCGGGGCGACACCGACTCGGCGACGCCGAGCAGGGGCACGACGTGCCGTCGCGGCAGGTGCTGGCGGCGGTGGGCCAGAGCCGGCTGATGTCGGTCTGGGACGAGCTATTCGAGCTGCGCGGGATCGTGGTCGCGCAGGCGCTGCTGACCCGTGGCGACCTCGTGGATCGGCTCGGGTATCTGAACGCGCGGACGACGCTGCTCGGGCTGATCGAGCGCGGGGTCGTGCCGATCGTGAACGAGAACGATGTCGTCTCCAGCGACGAGATCCGCGACTCGAAGATTGGTGACAACGACAACCTCTCGGCGGAGGTCGCGAACCTCGTCGACGCGGACCTGCTGCTGATCCTGACGGACATTGCTGGGCTGTACTCGACCGACCCGAGGCAGGATCCGAACGCGCAGCTCATCGCCGAAGTGACGCGCATCGACGACGTGATCGCACGAGCGGCGCAGGGCGCGCCGGGTGAGCGTGGCACGGGCGGGATGGCGACGAAGGTGCAGGCGGCGCGAACGGCCACCTCGGCCGGGGTGCACGTCGTGATCTGCGACGGCAGCGCGGCCGACATCGTGCGCCGGATCGCGGGCGGCGAGGTGGCAGGTACGCACTTTCTCCCAACGGCTGACCGGGTCGAGTCGCGACGGCGGCACCTGCTCTCCGCACTACAGTCGCGAGGGCGGCTCGTCGTGGACGACGGGGCGGCTCGGGCGCTCGAGTTCGACGGCAAGTCACTGCTGCCGGCGGGCATCCTGCGGGTCGAGGGCGAGTTCCAGCGCGGGGACGTGGTGCGCATCCTCACGGCGCAGGGGCGCGATATCGCCTCGGGGACCGCGAGCTATGCCGCGGCGGATATCGAGCGGGTGCGCGGGCAGCGTTCCGACCGGATCGCCGAGGTGCTGGGGTACGAGTACGGCGAGGAAGTCGTGCACCGCAACAACCTCGTGCTGCTGTAACTCTGGCGCGCCTGCGGCGCGACAGGGCGGGCTTTCACGGCGGGTGCGGGGTCGATCAGGTACGATCCTCGGCACTATGACTGCAACGACCACGTCCGAAGCCACCACGAAAGCCGCCGCGGCTCGCGTCGCGAGCAAGCGCATGGGCTCGATTTCGAGCGCGCAGAAAGATGCCGCGCTGCGAGCGATCGCCGATGCGCTGGTCGCGGAGTCCCCGCGCATCCTCGAGGCCAACGCGGGCGACATGGCGCGCGGCACGGAGCGCGGCATCAACGAGTCGTTCCTCGACCGAATGCTACTGACGCCGGAGCGCATCGAGGGGATGGCGCGCGATGTGCGCGCGGTCGCGATGCTGCCGGATCCGGTCGGTGATGTGCTGGAGATGACGACGCGGCCCAACGGCATGCAGGTCGGGCGCATTCGCGTTCCGCTCGGTGTGATCGGGGCGGTATACGAGTCGCGACCGAACGTGACGGTGGACATCGCCGTGCTGTGCCTGAAGTCGGGCAACGGCGTCGTGCTGCGCTCGGGGACGGACGCGCACGCGACCTCCTCAGTGCTCGCGTCGATCGTGATCGCGGCGGTCGAGGCCGCCGGACTGCCGCAGGGCATCGTGCAATTCATCGACTCGACGGATCGCGCCGAGGTCGGTGCGATGCTGCGCGCGCACGAGTCGATCGACCTGATGATTCCTCGTGGTGGTGCAGACCTGATCCGCCGCACGCGCGACGAGGCCACAATGCCGGTGGTCGCCGGCGGCATCGGCGTCTGCCACACCTACGTCGATAGCGAGGCTGACCTCGAGATGGCGCGCGCGATCATCGTGAACGCGAAGACGCGTCGCGTGTCGATCTGCAACGCGCTAGACACGGTGCTGGTACACCAGGCGGTGGCGGACTCGATCCTGCCGGCGCTGTCGGCCGAGCTGGGCACGCACGGCGTGACGCTACACACGGACGCGCGCGCAGGTGCGCTCGCGAACGGCGCGCCGACGGTGCCTGTGACCGAGGACGACTACGACCGCGAGTGGCTGTCGTACGACTGCTCGGTGCGCGTGGTCGATTCGTTCGAGGACGCGCTGGCGCACATCGATGTGCACGGCAGCGGTCACTCGGAGGCGATCATCACTGAGGACTACGCGCTGGCTCGACGCTTCCTGCAGCAGGTAGACGCGGCGGCGGTCTATGTGAACGCCTCGACGCAATTCACTGATGGCGGTGAGTTCGGGTTGGGTGTGGAGTTCGGCATCTCGACGCAGAAGATGCACGCGCGCGGTCCGATGGGGCTGCGCGAGCTGACCTCGTACAAGTGGATCATCATGGGCGACGGGCAGACGCGGCCCTAGCTCGCGCACGAACAGAGGGCACGATGGCCGACTATCACTTCGAGCGCGAGGCACGTACGCCGTATTCCGAGGTGTACACGATCGACGACGGCGAGCACTCGCTGGGGCGGGTCGATGTGCATTACACGGCCTCGGCAACACACGCGACGCTGAACATCCACCAGTCGCTGAGCGACGAGCAAATGCACGACCTCCTCGCGGCGATCGATGAGGAGATCGTCTCGACCGCCGACCCATACCGCGAAGATCTGATCGTGACGGTCTGGCGCGGCGAGGAAGTCGGCGTATTCGCGGACGACGACAACCTCGATCAGGACGACGACGCAGACGAGCAGATGCCGTAGGCATCGCTTCGAGCGCACTAATACGAAGGCCGCCCGATGGGCGGCCTTCGCTATGTTCGCGTGAGGACTCGAGTGTTAGCGCTTGCGGGCGATCGCGCTCTGGGCGGCCGAGACGATGTGCTCGGGAGTGAGGCCCATGATCTCCATGAGCTCGCTCGAGGTGCCGGACTCGCCGTAGCGGTTCGGGACAGCGACGAATTCCATGGGCACGGGCAACTTCGTGGCGAGTGCCTGCGCGCACATGGCGCCGAGGCCGGTCAGTGCGATGTGCTCCTCGGCGACGACGATTGCACCGGTGTCGCGGGCAGCGGCGACCAGTGCGTCCTCGTCGAGGGGGCGCACACTGGCCATGTTGAGCACGCGAGCCTGGATGCCAGAGTTCGCAAGCGTCTCGGCAGCATCGAGTGCGCGAGTGACCATCGTGCCGATGGCGACGATCGTGACGTCGGTGCCCTCGCGCAGCATGTCGGCCTTGCCGAGCTGCAGGCGCACGCCGTCGGGGTAGATCACGCGCTCACGCGAGCGGCCGGTGCGAATCATGAAGGGGCCGGGCGTCTTCGCAGCGAGCTCGTGCGCGGCGGCTGCCTCGACGACATCGGCCGGGACGATCACGCGGAAGTTCATCAGCGACGAGAAGAGCGCGATATCCTCGATGGACTGTGCGCTGGCGCCATCCTCGCCGACTGTGACGCCGGCGTGCGAGATGACGATCTTCACGTTGAGGTTGGGCTGGGCGATGTTCATGCGGATCTGGTCGTAAGCGTGCTCCGCGAAGACCGCGAACGTGCTGGCGAAGACGGTGAAGCCCATCGTCGATAGACCAGCGGCGGCGGAGAACATGTCCTGCTCGGCAGCGCCGAACTCGAACCAGCGTTCTGGGAACTCGTTCTTGAAGCGACGCGCCGAGGTCGATGCGCCGAGGTCGGCGTCCACGACGACGAGGTCGTGTCCTTCGTTCTGGAGGCGGATCAGCGTGGGGCCGAGTGCCTCACGCGTTGCGGCGGGTGCGGGAGCGGTTGTTGTCATGCGTCGGCTCCGAGCTCCTGCATAGCAGCAGCAAACTGATCGGCGTTGGGAGCGGCACCATGGAAGCCCGGGTTGTTCTCCATGAAGGAGACGCCCTTGCCCTTGGTGGTCTCAAAGATCACGCAGGCGGGCTGACCCTTGGTGTCACGAGCCCACGTCAGGCCTTCTTCGACCTGAGCGAAGTCATGGCCATCGAGGCCCTCGCGCACGGCCCAGCCGAAGGCGCGGTACTTCTCGCCGATCGGCATCGGGTCCATCTGCTTCTCGACGAAGTCGTCGTTCTGGATGCGGTTGCGGTCGATGATGGCGACCAGGTTGTCGGCCTTGTGGAAGGACGCGGCCATCGCCGCTTCCCACACCTGGCCCTCCTGCTGCTCGCCGTCACCCATCAGCACGTAGGTCGTGACGTCGTTCATACCTCGGAGCCTTGCACCGAGGGAGATACCGAGTCCGAAGGACAGGCCCATGCCGAGGGCGCCGGCGGTGTTGTCGACACCACCGGGCTTGCCGAGCACGGAGTGACCCTGGAGGCGCGTGCCCTTCTTGCGGAAGGTCGAGAGCTCCTCAACAGGGAAGTAGCCCATCTCGGCGAGGATCGCGTACTGCACCGGGGTGCAGTGGCCCTTGCTCATGACGAAGCGGTCGCGCTCGGACCAGTCGGGCTTCTGCGGGTCGTGCCGCAGGAGCTTCGTATAGAGCACAGCCATGATGTCGGTCGCGGAGAGAGAGCCTCCGATGTGACCGGACTGGGCGGCGTACACCATGCGGACGACATTCTGTCGAACCCGCGAGGTGAGCGCAGAAAGGTCTGGCTGCGTCGTTGCGACCACGTTTTTTTGTCCTTCGCGTCAGAGATCGGCGCGAGTATACGAGGACGCGGAGTCGCAGGTCTAGGAATTTTGCCGCGATCCGCGGGTTCGCGGCCCCGAGGCCAACGCGCTGTTAGCGCGCGGCGTCGCAGGCCGAGAAGCCGCAGACCGGGCACACGTTGCAGCCCTCGCCGTGGACGAGCGGACCGGCGCAGTCAGGACAGCGCGGACCGCGGAGCTCCATGCGGCGTAGGCGCCTCGACGTGAACATCGTGAGCGAGCGAGATGTCGTCTCGTTCATGGGTGGCCTCCCATGACTCCTCGAAGGGGTGAAGAACACTTGTTCTTATGAGAGGAGCCTAGAGAGAACACTTGTTCGTGTCAACTGCCGGGTGGCATGAGCCGGTAGGATTCCGGCCATGCGCATCTTCCTGCTGCTCACCCTGACGGCGTTCATCGCGCTCTCGGTGGCGTTTCTCTACCAGCCAAAGGGCCAGCGGCGCGGCCGCTTCTACAACATTCAGCGACGGATCCGGATCGTGGGCTACGCCTATGTGGCGGCGGTGATCATTCGTCTGATCATTTACGTCTTCTTCCAGTTCGACTTCTAAGCCGTCGGACACACTCGAAGCATGCGCATCCTCGTCTGCCCGCAGGAGTTCAAAGGCTCGCTGACCGCGAGCGAGGCTGCGCAGGCGATCGCAGCCGGACTCCGGGATGCGCTGCCCGACGCAGAGCTCGAGTTGCTGCCGATGGCGGACGGCGGGCCAGGCACGGTAGAGATCGTCTACGCAGCAGCCGGCGGCACGCTGGTCACCTCGGAGGTGCGAGGCCCGCTCGGTGCACCTGTGCAGGCGACATTCGGGCTGCTGGGCGGCGAGCCCCCTCGCGCGATCGTCGAGGCAGCCGCCGCGGCCGGGCTCCTGCTGCTGCACCCGCACGAGCGACAGCCAACACACGCCTCGACGTACGGCGTCGGGCAGCAGATTGCAGCCGCGATCGAGGCCGGTACACGCGAGGTGATCGTCGGAGTCGGTGGCACAGCGACGAACGACGGCGGGGCCGGCGCATTGCAGGCGCTTGGCGTACGTCTGCTCGATGCCGACGGGCATGAGCTTGGGCCGGGGCCACTGGAACTGTCACGCCTCGACCGCATCGATGCGTCAGGTGTGACACCCGAGGTACGTGAGACCAGACTGCGGGTGGCCGTCGACGTGCGGAATCCACTGCTCGGACCGGCAGGAGCGACGGCGATCTACGGGCCTCAGAAGGGCGTGACGCCTGAGTTCGGCGACATGATCGAGGCGGCACTGGAGCACTGGGTCGCGATGCTCGCGCGGGACCTCGGCGTCGTCGCGACCGGGCTCGAGGGCGGCGGTGCAGGGGGTGGGCTCCCGGCAGGACTCGCCGCCCTGCCTTCCACTGTTGGGGGCGCGGTGGTCGAGGGCGGCGCAGTGCTGGTGGGCGAGGCGGTCGGGCTCGACGCGGCAATCGCACGAGCCGACCTCGTGGTCACGGTCGAGGGGAGCCTCGACGCGCAAACCGGGTACGGCAAGACCGTCAGCTATGTCGCTGAACGTGCGGCCTTCCTGCGGGTGCCGTGCATCGCGGTAGCCGGCGTGGTCGCCTCGCTGCCCGAGGGCGTGCGCGATGCCGAGGCGGCTCAGCCGGACGGCGTGGCGAGCGAGGACGCGATGGCGCGGGCTGCCGAACTCGTGCGCGAGGCAGCGGCACGGCTCGGGCGACGGGTGGCTGGCTAGCCCATTCCGAGTGCCGTGAGCCGATCATCGTCGATGCCGAAGTAGTGCGCGAGCTCGTGGCGGACGGTCTTCTGCACCTCGCGTGGGATGTCGCGCGGGTGGAAGCCTCGTTCGAGTGGGCCCTGGTAGATCACGATGCGGTCGGGCAGCGCCTGGAGTGCGCCGGAGCGCTCCGGCAGCGGGACGCCGACGTACAAGCCAAAGAGATCGTCACCCGGCTCGATGCCCGCAGTCTGGAGGTCGGCGCGGGAGGGCTCGCGCTCGACCACGATCGCGATGTTGTCGAGCGACGCGGACACCTCGGGCGGCAATCCGTCGAGGGCGCGCTGGACTAGGCGGCGGAAGCGGGCTCGATCCATTGATTGCAATTTCCTGATGATTCGCGAGGACGGGAGGGTACACCTGTGCATCCCCGGCACCCGTCCGATGATTGCCCATACGGGAATCCCCTACGGGTTCCGCGCTGAGGTCGCTGAAAGGAGGCGGTCATGCTCTTCCGTATGCTCAACCGCTTCCGCGAAGACCCGCTGCGCGCCCAGATCGAGGAGTCGATTGCCGCCGGCACGGGCCTGCGCAAAGGCGAATGGCTCCTCCCTGAGGACAGTCAGACTCCCGAAGACCTGCGCGAGACTGCCGAGACGATTGTCGCGTGGTGCCGTGAGCAGATGACCGGGACAAAGAAGCCGTACGGCGTCGACCAGCTGGCGCTGGCGGTCGCGTGCGCGGTACCGGGCGGGACGCCGATTGCCTCGGCGACGTTCGGGGTATTCCGGCCGATTGATTTCCACCGCGAGGACGGCATCGCCTCGCGCGTGCTGGCGTTCGTCGAAGGGCTCGCACTGGACGAGCAGCCGCGGGAGACGCCACTGCGCTTCGCGGCCGCGCTCTTCTCGTGGGGCGATGTCGCTCGAGACACGATCTACCGCGACGAGCACGAGTCAGCCGCCGGCTAATGCGCCGCTGGCTCTTCGCCTAGCGGCTCATCGGGGCCGACGGCTGCTACTTCATTCACTCAGGTTGAGGATTCGCTAGCGGACGGCGTCCGAGGCGATCGACTCGGCGATCTGCTGAATCATGCCGCCCTCGGCGGCGAGCGCCGCGCAGACGCGCAGCAACTCCTCCAGCTCGAGTGTCCGGTCCTGGGGCACGCCCGCGACGCGGGAGGCCCGGTTCAAGACCGCGCGTGCGTCTGAGCTTGAGGTGACCACCTTGATGTGGTCGGCCAGCTCTTCGATCGTCCGTACCTGTGCCATCGTCGTTTCCTCTGGGCTCCGGTGGGGGGCTCACGGGAATGCTCGGTGCTCGGGAGCACGAGCCCGATGCGGGAACCCCCTCGGATCTGCCCGGCGAATCACGCATCACGGCTCGATGTTTGACCCGGTAGCGAGCGCGCTCCGACAATCCGCGACGTGCCAACTATCTTTCGGCCCACTACTCATCACACTCGCCTGATTGCCAGCCTCATGCTGGCCGTGCTCGTTGCACTCGCTGCGATGGGGTGCGGCGCGCGACGCGGAGAGACGTCCACGCCGACCGCGACACCTCGCGCGACCACCGGGCAGCCTCGTGCGTATCGCATGGGGTTCTCCGCGCTGCCGACGACGCTCACTGATCAGGCGCAGCAAGACGCGTTCGACCTGGGTGCGAAGTACGGCGACGTACTGCTGCTGCAGAAGCCGGTCGCGTGGAGCGAGTTCGCAGCCGGCGGCACGCCATCGACGAAGACGCGCATGCAAACCGCGAGCGAGCGCGATCACGCGCAAGCACGTGGGCTGCATCTGTTCATCGCGCTTGACCCGTTCGACCCCGCGGATCGAGGACGCCTCGCATCACCGCCGGCGGGGAGCGAGACGCGTGACCTCAGCGATCCATCACTACGCAGTGCGCTGGTGGCGCAGGCGAAGTACGTCGCGATCAACTACAAACCGACCTACCTCGCGATCGGCGTCGAGGTGAACGGCACGTACGAGCGCAATCCCACGCAGTACCAGAAATTCGTAGAGGCCTACCGCGAGGCGTACTCCGCCGCGAAGTCCGCATCACCGAACACGATGGTGTTCCCGACATTCGAGTACGAACAGCTGCTCGGCCTCGTGCCGTGGGAAGCACCGCATCCGCCGCGCTGGGAACTGCTGCGCGACTTCGGGGAGCGCTCCGACATGTTCGCGATCTCGACGTATCCGTCGTTCACGTACTCGGTCGCACGCAAGGTGCCGCCTGACTACTACCGACAGATCAAGGATCAGACGAAGCTGCCGGTCGCGTTCGCATCGGCTGGTTACGCATCGGCACCGGGCCGCGATGGCGTGAACTCCTCGACGCCCGATGAGCAGCGGCGCTTCTTGCAGCGACTGCTCGGCGATGCGGATGCGCTCGCATCACCACTCGTGATCTGGTTCCTTCGCCAGGACGCGAACCACCTGACGGCGCCACCGTTCGATCTGTTCCAGAGCATCGGGCTGGTCGATCTCAAGGGGATCAACAAGCAGGCCTGGCCGATCTGGGAGTCCGCCTCGATGCGGCCGTATGACTCATCGACACCGGCGAAGGAGCCGACGCCGGATCCGTCCAGCACGCCGTAGCGGCGCGGCAGCGCCTTTCGCCCAGCTCCTTGATCGATCTGTCTCATCTCGCATGCGCGGACGCATGCCGTATGCGACACATCCGGACGAAATGAAAGAACCCCGGCCAGGCCGGGGTTCTTGTTGTGTGACGGTGCGCCTATTAGTAGGTGCAGCCGTTCTTGTCGAGCTCGGCCTTGGTCTCGGAGATCTGGCCCTCGAGCTCCTCGGCGCCGACGTTGCGGTCGGTGCCGGCACTCGGCATGTCCTTCGACCCCAGCGGCTTGATGTCGAGCGGCTTGGCGATCTTGAGACGGGTCTCGAGGTTCTGCAGCTTCGAGCGGAGCTGGGCGCAGACGACGTTGTTGGTGGTAGTCATGGGGATCCTCCCTCGGAACACTCGGCACTGGACTGGCGGGGCGGAGTCTACCTCGCACGGAAGGTTTTAGGTCAAACGTTATGGCGAGATCTCGGGAAATTTGCGAACGAGTTCGCTGAACCGAGGCTGGCGACGCGCGCTAGAGTGGCGCGCGAGTACGGCGAGGTGCCTCGATGACCAATGAAATCGCGCAGATCGGCTTTGCGGCATCCAGCTCTGTCTACGAGCGGGGACGGCCGGACTACCCGGCGACCGTGATCGACGGGCTGATGGCGACGCTACGACTCGGCTCGACGAGCCGGCTACTGGACCTGGCTACCGGGACGGGCAAGCTCGCGCGCGGGTTCATCGGGCGAGTCGACCTCGTCGCGGCCGAGCCGGCGGCGGAGATGCGCACCGAGTTCGCGCGCATCCAGCCTGGTGTGCCGGTCGTGGGCTCCGTGGGCGAGGTGCTGCCGTTCGCGGACGGCTCGCTCGACGCGGTGACGATTGGGACAGCGTTCCACTGGTTCGACGGGCCGGTCGCGGTGCGCGAGCTGCACCGGGTGCTGAAGCCGGGCGGGCGGGTGGCGCTGCTGTGGCTACAGCGAGATGAGTCCGAGGGTTGGGTGAACGACCTCGTGCGCCTCGTGGACACGTACCGGCCGGCGAATGCTCGGCGCTATGCGGAGACGCCGTGGCAGGGTGCGTGGGACACGACCGACGAAGCAGGTCAGCGCCTGTTCACACCGCTCGAGTTTGCACAGACGGCGTTCGAGCAGCCGCTCGACCGTGAGTCGGTCGTGCAGCGCACGGCCTCGACGTCGTTCGTGGCGGCGATGGAACCGGAGCGACGCGCCGAGGTGCTCGAGCGCGTACGTGACCTGCTCGACACCCACGAGGCGACGCGCGGCCGCGAGGTGATCGGCATTCCGCACCAGGCCGAGGTGTACTGGGCCGAACGACTGGATTAGCCCCACGAGTGCTCTGCGATCGCGGATGATGCGCGCGCGTACTCATCCCACATCACTGACTGGGGCATCCGGTGATCGCTCGCACCTCCTCGCGCCGCGGGATCGCGGCACTCGTACTCACGTGCCTGCTCATGTTCGGGATACGCGGAGAGGCGTTCGCTGCCGGGCCCGAGGAGCTACAAGGCTCGCTGCCGGCAACCGGGGGCATCTCGATTGCCGTGTGGAACGGCGGGCCTGTCGCACGGCTGCGCGCGGCGGCACTCGAGCGCGGGTGCGCGGTCTCCTCGATCTGGGTGGAGAGCAACGGCGGCCTGATCGGCTACGTGCCGGGTGCGCCCACGGTGGTGAACCAGGCGTTCACGGCGAAGTACAAGGTCGGCGGGTTCCCGACGCCGACGCCGGTGCTGCCGGTCGGGACGGCAGCGGTGCTGATCTGCCAGGCGAGCACGGGGCCTGCTCGGGTGAACGGGATGCCCTCGACGGTCTCGTTCACCATCGACGCGGGCGTCTCCACGACGGATGAGACGTGGATTCGCAATGGCTCGGCGATCGCGGAGGACTACCTGCGGAACGTGTACGGGGGCGGGCTGACGGCGTTGGACAGCATCAAGGTGCACGCCGATGGCACGGGCGCCGCGATCACCGGGGCTGGCATCCAGGCGACCTCGTGCAGCACGACGAACGTCGGGATCGTGAACTACTCGACGACGCATGCGGACTGGATCGCAGCCGGGACGTTCGTACAGCCATTCGGCTTCGACCCTCGGGTGGCGGTGCCGGCGCATGAGTACTTCCACCTCTGGCAGATCGAGGTCGGCTGCATCAATACGCAGATTCCGTCCTGGATGACCGAGGGGATGGCGGAATACCTCAGCTTCCAGGCCGTGCAGCGGCGGGACGGGCTGATCTCGGACGATCAGCGGCGGCGCTACGAGTACTACGGGGCGTCCGGGGTGCCGAGCAGCGCGACGCTGCAGTCGATGGAGACGCGGGCCGGGATGTTCAAGTACCCGGGCTCGTACAGCCTTGCCGACCTCGGGTTCCAGCAGCTGCTCAAGGGCCAGCGGGCCGAGGCGATGCGGGAGTTCTGCGTGGACGTGGCCGGCGGGAAGACGTGGCAAACCTCGTTCGCGGCGCGGTTCGGGCAGACCCCGGAGGCGTTCTACACAGCATTCGAGGCAACCCGGAGCTCGTTTAGGTAACAACAGGACACATTATTAGCCGCGAGTTACTCGGGTAGCCGAGTGCCACGGAATTGTTGATGCTACCTCGTGGTATCAGTACGGTTTACTTTCGTCCTACGCGCCTTTATCCTCGATACAACGTTGGCCGCGGTCATTTCACAGGGCTAGGAACCAAATCACGCCGGTTCGGCAAAGCGGAAGCATGCCGTCCGGTTTCGTGTGTGTTCCCTGTTCGTCCCCTGCCGTCCCCGTGGCTTGCAGCTGTTTCCGCATTCGCTGCCGTGTCTAGCCTCGGAGGGCCATTTTGGCAACCGACCGGCGCATCGTGCGCTCTTTCCGTCGGGTCCCGACCACAGTCAAGCAGTACGGCTCAGCACCATCGGTGCTGGACATGCCGCACCTGATCGAGATGCCTCGACAGGCGTACGACCGTTTCCTGCGGGACGGCCTGCGCGAGCTGTTCGACGAGATCTCGCCGATCACCGACTTCACCGGTACCCGGATGAAGCTGGAGTTCGGTGAGTACCGCCTCGAAGAGGCGAAGTGGAGCGAGCGGGAGTGCCGCCAGCGCGACGCGACCTACAGCGCTCCGCTGCGTGTGCGCTCGGCGCTCACGATTCTCGAGACCGGCGAGATCAAGGAGCAGGACCTCTTCCTGGGTGACCTGCCCCTGATGACGACCAACGGCACGTTCATCATCAACGGCGCCGAGCGCGTCGTTGTGTCGCAGCTCGTGCGATCGCCAGGTGTGTACTTCACCGCCTCGCCCGACCCGGCAACGGGTCGCCGGCTGACGGCGGCGAAGCTGATCCCGAACCGTGGTGCCTGGCTTGAGTTCGAGACGTCCAACAAGGACGTGCTGTCGGTGAAGGTCGACCGCAAGCGCAAGATCCCGGTCACGGTGCTGCTGCGCGCGATCGACATGCAGGACGAGAGTATCCCCGAGGACGAGCGCGGGACGAACGACCGCATCCTTGAGTGGTTCAAGGACATCGACACCAACGAGGACCACAAGTACATCGAGGCGACGCTCGCGAAGGACTCGACGGAGAACCGTCGTCAGGCCCTCGAAGAGTTCTACCGCCGCCTCCGCCCTGGAGACCCGCCGACGGCGGACAACGCTCGCTCTTTGCTGGAGCAGCTGTTCTTCAGCGACCGCCGTTACGACCTGGGTCGTGTCGGCCGCTACAAGGCGAACAAGCAGCTGTCGCTGGTTGACGCGCCGACGGTTCGCACGCTGCGGCCGGCGGACATCATCGCGATCATCAAGAAGCTGATCCTGGTCAACAACGGCAAGGGTCAGCCGGACGACATCGACCACCTGGGCAACCGCCGCGTGCGCGCGGTCGGTGAGCTGATCCAGAACCAGTTCCGCGTCGGCCTGCTCCGCATGGAGCGCGTCGTGCGCGAGCGTATGACGATCACCGACCCGGAAGAGACGACGCCATCGGCGCTCGTGAACATCCGCCCGGTCGTGGCCGCCATGAAGGAGTTCTTCGGCGGCTCACAGCTGTCGCAGTTCATGGACCAGACGAACCCGCTGGCTGAGCTGGCGCACAAGCGCCGCCTGTCGGCCCTTGGCCCCGGTGGTCTCTCGCGAGACCGCGCCGGGTTCGACGTCCGCGACGTCCACTTCAGCCACTACGGCCGCATCTGCCCGATCGAGACCCCAGAAGGTCCGAACATCGGCCTGATCGGCAACCTGGCGGCGTACGGTCGCGTAAACGACTTCGGCTTCATTGAGACGCCGTACCGCCCCGTGCTGCACGAGGTTGGTACGCGCAGCGCTGAGCTCGTTGGCCGCTTCCTCGCGGAGGAGGTCAAGGACGGCTCTGGCAAGGTGATCGGCAAGGACGGCCAGCAGGTCGACGCGGCGATGGCTGCGGCACTAGCGAACGCGGCAAACGACCGCATCGCGGTGCTGCCGTTCGCCTCGACGGAGACGGCCTACCTCGACGCACACTCGGAGGAGCCGCTGCGCATCGCGCAGGCGAACACCGCACTGGACGAGCACGGCAACATCATCGCCGCGCGCGTCGAGGTGCGGCACGGCGAGCACCCGCGGATGGTGCTGCCGATCGAAGTCGATTACATGGACGTGTCGCCCCTCCAGATGGTGTCGGTGGCGGCTGCGCTCATTCCGTTCCTTGAGCACGACGACGCCAACCGCGCCCTGATGGGCGCCAACATGCAGCGGCAGGCTGTGCCGCTGCTGCGCCCCGAGGTGCCGCTGGTCGGCACGAGCATGGAGCGCCAGGTCGCGATCGACTCCGGCCAGGTCCTGCTCGCTGAGGAGGACGGCGAGATCACCTCGTCGACCGCCAACTTCATCTCGGTGAAGTACCAGTCGGGCCGCGAGGTGCGCTACCCGCTGCTGAAGTTCGTGCGCTCCAACCAGGGCACCTGCATCACGCAGCGCCC
>QWQU01000030.1 GCA_003670735.1 Chloroflexota bacterium
CCCGAGCCCGCCCCTGCGTCCGAGCCTGCCCCGGAGCCGTGGCGCCCCGCGCCCGGCCCGGCATCGTCCGGTGGCTTCACGCCCACCTCGAATGGCACTCCGCCGGTCACCCCGCCGCCCGCGAATGGCGAACACCCCGGCTTCCAGCCCTTCCGCGCGTAACAAGCGCTCGCATCGGTGCTTCTCCGCTGTCGAGGTGCGAAGGCAGGCGGTATCCTCGACCGGTAAGGCGGTAGTTCGTTGACGCTCGCTGTCGTGCTGGTCGTTGCCTACCTGTTGGGGTCGATTCCGACCTCATATATCGTCGTGCTGCGCGCGACCGGCCGTGACATTCGCACGATGGGCAGCGGCAACCCCGGCACGATGAACGTGCTGGACTCCGTCGGTTGGAAAGCCGCTGGGCTCGTTGCGGTCGGTGACATAGCCAAGGGCGTGATCGCCGTCGTCATCTCGTACCAGCTTGGCTTCGGTGATGTGGAGGCCGTGCTGGCCGCCACCGCCGCTGTGATCGGTCACGACTACTCGATCTTCCTGCGCTTCGATGGCGGCAACGGCACGGCGGCCGTGATCGGTGGTCTGGTGGCATTGATGCCGCTGGAGACGCTCGGCGTTGCCGCGATTGGCATTGGCCTTGGTGTGCTGGTGGGTTCGAGGCGACTCGGTGGCCTCGTGGCGCTCATGCTGCTGCCGCCGCTCGCCTACGCGAACCAGGTGCCTGAAGCGAAGCTGCTCGGTGCGGTCGCGTTGATGGGCCTCACGGTGCTCAAGATCATTCGCTTCGAAGGGTTCTCCGCCGCGAGACCTGGCCGATGACGAGCTACGAGGACACGCTCGACCGGTTCCGCCTCAGCGCGCAGGGATCGCCAGAGGCGGTGCCCCTCGCACGCCTCGCGTTGCTCGTTTCGCAGGTCGAGTACCCCGACCTCGACATCGCCTCCTACGAGCGTCGCCTGCTCTCGCTGAGCCAGAGCCTCGAGGTGCGCATCCACCCGGCTGCTGACACGCGCACTCAGCTCGCGGAGCTGCACAAGCTGCTCTTCGATGAGTGCGCGTTCCGCGGCAATGAGCTGGAGTACAACGACCCGAAGAACCTCTATATCAACGACGTGATCGACCGCGCGACCGGCATCCCGGCGACGCTGGCGGTGATCTACGTCACGGTCGCCCAGCGCGCCGGCATTCGAGCGCTGCCGGTCGGCCTGCCGAGCCGGGTGATCGTGCGCATCGACAGCTCCGACGGCCCGGTCTTCATTGACCCGTTCGACCGCGGTCGCGAGCTCACCGAAGACGAGTGCAAGAGCATCGTCCGCAGCGTCTACGGCCGCCGGAACCAGTGGCGCGAGCACTTCCTGGACCCGATTACGCCGAGGCAGCTGATCCAGCGCCTAATCCACAACCTGAAGGCGACGTACCTCCAGCGCGCGGACGAGGAGCGCGCGGGCCGCATGATCGAGCTGCTGCTGGCCATGTACCCGTGGGACCTCGACGAGATCCGCGACCGCGGCATGCTGCGCGAGCGCATCGGGAGCTACGACGAGGCACTCGAAGACCTCGAGCAATACGTGCGCTATCGCATCGGCGCGCGCGACATCCAGACGGTCACCGAGGCGGTGCGGTCGCTCCGTCGTCAGACCGGCGCAGGCCCGAACTAAGCCGCTTCTTGGCTCTTTGCCCATCGTGACGATCATCGGTCACGCGCTTTACTCGGCGACTCACTGTCTAGGCGGTTTGGCCGTGGCGCAGGCTCGGAGCCACTGATATCCTCGTTACGTACGGACTCGTTACGTACGAAACGGAACAGACGCGCCGTAGGGCGTGAGAAGGCGACGGGCGACTTGATGGAAGCAGACGCGGCCTCGCGCATCGTCCCATTGCACGCCGACGCCCCAGTGCCCACCGCTCAGCCGTCCTCGCACTTCGCGATGCACGACGAGACGCTCGAGTACTGGACGGAGCAGGCGCTCCAGTTCATCGACATCACTGACGAAGTGCGCGCGATCGTCGAGCGCTCCGGGATCATCTCGGGCCAAGTTACGGTCTTCTCGCGGCACACGACCGCCGCTGTGATCGTGAACGAGCACGAGCCGCTGCTGCTGAACGACATGGCGCGCACGCTTTCTCGCCTCGCGCCCGCAGGCGACTACTACGAGCACAACGACTTCTCGATTCGCACGGTGAACGTCGAGGAGAACGAGCCGGCCAACGGCCACTCGCACTGCCAGCACCTCTTCCTGGGTGCGAGCGAGAACATTCCGATCCGCGACGGCGAGATGCTGCTGGGCAAGTGGCAGAGCATCTTCCTTGTCGAGCTCGACCACGCGCGTCGTCGCCTCGTGCTGGTGCAGGCCATGGGCCTGGCCGCCGACTAGCTAGCGCCCGAGACGCACTCGATGGTCCTCCGCGTCCTGCAGGGTGCAGGCAACTCTCGTGACTCGCTGCTGCTCGCACGCCATGAGCTCGTCGATGGCGTGAGCGCTGACGTGTGGCTGCACAACGGCGAGGTCTACGTCCATGACGAATATCGCTTCGCGCCGCTGCGTTTCGCCGTCGGTCGAGGTGGCGTGCGCCGGGGGCAGCCACGTCGGATCCCACTCGATGCGGTGATCGACGCGGTCGATGCGCGCCTGCTCGTGCTTGATGTGCGCGCAGGCGGCGGCGACCCTGCGCCGGACATTGCTCGTGCGCTGTATGCGCTGCCCGATCGCTCGCGCTTCGTTGTCGCGTGCGAGGAACTCGATCTCATGGACCGGCTGCGCGCATGGCAACCCGACTTGCCCGTCGCATATGCGATCCCGAGCGAGGGAGCGCTGCGCCGCTACACGCAGGCGCGGATGAGCGACGCGCTGCCGCCGATGGCCGTGATTGTGCCAGAGACATTGCTGCACACACGGCTCGAGCTGGACTCGCTGGCTGCGCGTGCGACGAGCGTTGGCGTGCGCAACGTGCGCACCGCCGAGCGCGCTCGTGAGCTCGCGGCGTGGGGTGCGCACCTCGTGATGGCCTCGACGCTTGAAGCGCTCGTCGGCGTCAGCGAGGCGACGAGCGCACAGGTCTAGGGCGCGGGCTCACGTCTCGGGATCGACGAGTCCTTCGAGCAGCCCGTCGTAGTCGTCGCCTGCGATCACATGGATGACGGGCACGGGTAAGCGCTGTTCGACCTCGTCGCCGGTGCTCGCACCAAGCCAACGCGACAGATGCGCCGGCAGCGTGGAGATGATGACGAGTGCATACACGCCGGGATAGGCGTTGAGCTCGTCTTCAATCACTTGCAGCGAAAAACTGTCGCCGACCGCGGAGCGGGCGAGCCGTAGGCCGGCGTCGTGGAACAGGTGTGGAGCGATCTCGACTTTGCGACTGGCGATCTCTGCGGCGCTGCCGTCCTGCCAGACGAGCAGGTGCGATGGATCGGTCGCCGGGACGAGCAGCTCGAACGATGCCTCGGGATCACGTTCAGCGATGGCGGTGAGTTGCTGGAATAGCTCTCGCCGCTCGAGTGTTTGATGCGCCACGACTAGATAGCTCGCCATAGCAGCGCATCCTGCCTCGCACTTCGAGTTCCACACAACCTACTAGGGCGCGACCGACAGCTTTCCGTCCACGCCGTGCTTCGCGATCAGGCTCGCCACGAGTCCTGAGGACTTCGCTTCCTCGACCCACTGCTGCAAGAACTCGGACGCCTCGGTGTGTGCGATCGGGACGCCGATTGCTTGCTGCACCGTCGCGAAGTGACCATCGAGCAGGCGCGTGCCTGACAGGCGCTGCGCATCCTCGACCAATGCCGCGCGGAGGCCAGCGAGGACATCTGCGCCGCCTGCCTCGAACTGCGCGACGGCGGTTGGCGTGCTCTCGGTCGCGAGGATTGTCGCGTGCTGGATGTTGCGCTCAATCCAGAGTCCGTAGGCCGCGCGCCCATAGACCGAGATGCGCACGCCCGGCTGATCCACCTCGTCCATCGTCGTGATGGGGGAGCCCGCCGCGATCAGGTAGGTCGCCTCGATCTCGCAGTAGGGGGTGGTGAAGGCGATGCTCGCCGCGCGCTGTGGCTCCGCGCCGATCAGGCCCACGTCCCAGACCTGCTCGTTCACCGCGTCGCCGAGGGCACCCGGCGTCTCGAACGGCACGAGCTGCACCGGCACGCCGAGGTGCTCACCGAGCGCGCGCGCCATGTCCGGCGCGACGCCCACGGGCATCCCCTCCGCGTCACGCCCAGTCACGAGCACGATGTTCCCGAGGTTGATGCCGGCGCGCAGCACGCCGGTCGGTACGAGCTGTGCTCGTGCTGCGTCAGATATGTCGATGTTTGTCATAGACCCCGCGACCTCACCAGCCCTGTGGGCACCACGGTGCACGTTCGGTTGCGAACAATAGGTCGGCGGTGCGCAGCGCGCCTGCCGTGTGCTCCTCGATACGTCCGGCGCGTGCGAGCACGCTGCACGACGTCCCACCGAGGTAGATCGCAGCGAGGTCGGCGGCTGACAGCTTCAGGTCCGGTGCCGCATCCGTGCGGACGCAGGTCGCGTGCACGCCATCGCTGTCGAGTCGGAAGCGGCCGCCCGATTGCGGGCGAAACGCATCGACCACATCGAGCACCAGCGCACCGGATATGCCGTATGTACGCGCCTCGAGCGTGCGAGGCACGTCGATGATGCGCAGCCAGATCGCGTCACGCGTCCGGCGCGCCAAGCGTCGAGGGTCGGCGAGCATCCACAGCAGTGGGTCGTCGACTGCGCGGTTGGATGCGCGGATCGTCTTCGAGAGATCGATCGAGCACACGAATCGCCAGAGCGCGGCGTGGGCGGCATCGGTCACCGTCACTAGCTCCTGGATGATGACTTCGTTCTGCGGCAGGCCGTCCCTGGAGTCGGGGCGAACGCGGTAGAAGGCGTAGCCATCGCAGCGCCCGGCTTCCTCGTACAGCACGGCGAACTGGATGGTGCCCTCGCCCTGTGTCATGAGGCGCACATCCCACATGCGGTCGGTGCGCTTCGGCATGCCGGGTTGTGCTGCATGCGCGCGCTGCCAGACCTGCTCGTAGGCGGCTCGGGCGTCCGCAACGGTATCGACCATTCGCACCGACCCGCTGATCGCGACTGAGGACTCGAACGCGGCGTACTGGCGTTCGAGCTCCCACGAGTCGGCCTCGATGGCGATCCCGTAGCCGAATCGTCCGTAGATCACGCTTTCTGATGCCCAGAGCCCGGCGATCGGGTCGCCATGCGCTGCGGCGTCATCGATCAACGTGCCGATCATCGAGGTGACCAGACCTCGTCGACGGTGGGTGGGACGTGTGGTGATCGCGGTCACGGCGGCCATTGGCAGCGATGCGCCACCCGGAAGGGTGATTGCCATCGGCACGTTGATACCGGTCGCCACGATCTGCTCGCCGTCGAATGCGGCAAAGATTCGCCGATCGAAGCCGCGGTGATACCGCTCGCGCGCTTGAACGAGCTCTTCGTCGCTGGAGTGGTAGCTGCAGCCAGCGCCGACAGCGCGGTCAAAGGTATCGAGCTGCTCGTCGCCGACAGGCCGGATTGCGATGTCCATGCGCGGGAGGCTAGCACAGACGCGATGGCGTGCTCCGGAGCCGCATGCCTCGTAGCATCGAGGCGTGACCAGTACGCCTTCGGCCTTCGATGACTTCGCGCTGGCGCGGCGCGCAACGCCGCTGACCTCGATCGTCGCGGATGAGATCCGACGCGATGGGCCGATCACGTTCGCGCGCTTTATGGCGCTCGCGCTGGGGCACTCGGAGTACGGGTACTACGCGCGGCCCGGCTTTACGTGGGGCGCGAGCGGGGACTTCCAGACGTCGCCTGAGGTGTCGCCGGTGTTCGGCTATCTCTGGGCGCATCAGGTCAGCGAATGCTGGGAGCGCCTCGGTCGGCCCGCGCCGTTCCACCTCGTCGAGGTTGGTGCGGGCTCGGGCGCGTTCTCGGAGGCGATGCTGACGTGGCTGCGCGAGCGCGCGCCTGAGTGCTTCGCCGTGCTGCACGCGGTTGTGCTCGATGGCATGCCACGTCGCATCGAGGACCAGCGAGCGCGGCTCGAACGCGCCGGATTCACAGCGACGCAGGTTGAGCATGCCGACGCTGCGGAGTGGCTCGCGCGTGACGAGCGCGTGACGGGTGTGGTGATCAGCAACGAATGCTTCGACGCGCTGCCGGTACATATCGTCGAGCGTCGGGGCGATGAACTGCACGAGTGGCATGTCGCACTTGATGACGCGAACTCGCTCGCGCTGCAGCTGGGCGCTCTGAGCACGCCCGCACTGGCGGCGACATTCGAACGGCTCGGTGTACAGCCCGGCGATGGCTGTCGCGCCGAGGTCTGCCTCGATGCGCCGGAGCTGATGCGGGCGATGGCGCGCCGCCTTGAGAGAGGCTACGTGCTCTCGATCGACTACGGACACGACGCCGAGGCGCTCTACGCGAGCTGGCGACGGATGGGCACGCTGATGGCGTTCCAGGCGCACTCGCCGCAACCGGACCCGCTCGCGCAGCCGGGATTGCTCGACCTCACCACGCACGTCAATCTCACCTCGCTCGCGCAGGCGGCGCGTGCCGAGGGATTCGAAGTGCCGCCGCACGTCTCGCAGATGGAGGCGCTCGTCGGCCTCGGGATCGGCGAAGCGATGCAGGGCGCGCAAGAGCGAGCCGGCTCGGACTTCCTTGCGTACGCCAACGCGCGGCGCGCGGCGGAGACGCTGATGGATCCGACCGGGCTTGGTCGGATCCGCGTGCTCGTCGCCGCCAAGGATGCGCCGAGCGACCTCGCGTGCCTGTCGATGCCGATGCCGTAGCGCGAGACTAGGCGGTGAGCTCGGCCTGCGCGGTCAGCTCTGCGGCGCGCTTCGCCATCTCCTCGGGCGACACATCCTCGAGGTGCGTCATCACTGACCAGACGTAGCCGAATGGATCGCGCACGCGCGCCTCGCGGTCGCCGTAGAACTTCGTCTCCGGCTCGCTCTCGGATGTGGCGCCGAGGTCGATCGCGCGCTGGTATGCCGCGTCGCAGTCCTCCACGTACAGCACGAAGCCGAAGCTGGTGCCGCCAAGGCCCTGTGGCGACTCGTAGCCGGGATGCATCGCGCGGTCGGCCGGCTCGTCGGCGAGCATGAGCACGGAGCCGCCGAGGTCGAGCTCGGCGTGGCCGATCGTGTTGTTCGGGCCGGGGATGCGTCCGCGCTCGGTCGCGCCGAAGACGCTCGTGTAGAACTCGATCGCCGCAGCGGCGTCGCGCGGCACGATATACGCCATCAGGCGCGGGTAGTTCGCGGGAATCGGTTCAACGGGCATCGGGACCTCCGAGCGTTACCTGTCGATCGTACGGAGGCCCGGAAGCGCTGCTGTGCCTTATTTCACGCAGGCGTGGGTCAGTCTCGGGTGTAGGTGACGAGGTGATCGACCTCGGTGAAGCCGAAGCGTGCATAGAGGTCGAGGGCGCGCGCGTTGATCGCGGCGGTGCCGACGTAGGCGGTGTGGATACCCATCGCGCGCAGGCGATAGAGGGCTTCGGCCATCACGGCGCGCGCGAAGCCGTTGCCGGCGTAGTCACGCCTCGTGCCGACCGGCTCGAAGACGGCGGTGCCGGTCTGCGGGTCGGCCCAGCAGACGCAGTAGGACAGCAGCTTGTCCTTCCACTCGTAGACCACGTCGAGGCGCTCGTCGTAGAGCGGGGCGGTGCGGAGGCGCGCATAGTTCTCGGCGGTCTGGCTCGACTCGCCCCAGACTTTCCAGGCCTGGCGGTGGAGCAGGGCGCGCGCCTCGATGTCGTCGTCGATGGCGTGCCGCACCTCGGCGCGGGTGGGGAGCAGCACTGCCGGGATGGGGCGGTCGAGGTGCCACAGGAACTGGGTGCCCGCCGGCGCGCCTGCCTCGAAGCCAAGGGCGTGGAGGGCCTCGATACGGCCGGCGTCACTGGCGAGGGCGGGGGTCGTGAGTGGGCCGCTCGTCTCGTTCGAGCGTTGGCGCTGCTCGGCCCACTCGACGATCGGTGCCACGAGCGCGGGCGTGTCGGTACCCGGGCGGAGCAGGAACTCGATGTGACCTGGCTGCTCGAAGGTGGCGTGTGCGGCGAGGCCGGCGTCGTCGAACCAGACGCGGGCGTCGTCGGCGAGCGGCTCGGTGGCTCGCGGGCCGTACTGCTGCCAGACGACGTCGCCGGGATGCGCGTAGCCCTTGCTGGGCGCGCTCGCCTCGACGCCTGCGCGCGCGAGGGCAATCAGCGCCTCGAGGTCGGTCGGCTCGTACGGGCGGGCTTGGAGGGCAGGCGCGCGAGTCATGTGGGAGAATGTAGCTACTTCGAGGAGGCCCGCATGGTTTCCGATTACTACAGCCCGTTGGTGATTGAGCACTTCAACAACCCGCGCAACGCGGGTGCGATGGAGGACGCCGACACCGAGGCGTACGTGACCAACCCGGTCTGCGGCGACTCGCTGCGCCTGTTCCTACGCATCGAGGATGGTCGCATCGCCAAGGCGTCGTTCCTGAGCTCGGGCTGTCCCGCCTCGATCGCCACGTCCTCTGCGGCGACCGAGCTGCTCGCGGGCAAGGAGCTCGACGACGCGGTGGCGCTGCCGCGCGAGGCCTATGCCGATGCGGTAGGCGGTCTGCCTAAGTCGAAGATCCACTGCTCGGTACTGGCTGCTACGGCAGTGCGTCAGGCCGTTGAGTCATGGCGTGCCGAACATGCCGCGGAAGGTGTCCAGGCGTGAGTGGTGTTGCCGCGATCATCCTCGCTGCTGGCGCGTCGCGCCGGATGGGCTCGTCCAAGCCGATGCTGCCGTGGGACGGCACCACGCTGATCTCGTGGGAGCTCGCGCAGCTGCAGGACTCCTGCGCCGAGGAGATCCTGATTGTGATCGGGAACCGCTCTGAGGCTGTCCGCCGCTCGCTCGGTGAGGCAGCGAAATACACGGTGTTCAACCAGCGCTGGCCGCAGGGCCGCGCGACCTCGCTGGCCGCGGCCGCACGCTCGATGATCGAGCGCGGGCTGCGCCCCGACGCGATCGTGGTGCAGAACGTGGACCAGCCGACGCGGGCCGACATCGTCGACCACCTCGTGAGCGAGTTGCGGTCGTCCGGAGCGGAGATCGTGCAGCCCTCGTACCGAGGCAAGTCTGGTCACCCGGTCGTGCTTGCAGGCGCCCTGCTCGAGGAGCTGGCCGCCGTGAAGGAAGAGACGCTCGGCCTCCGCGCCGTGGTGGACTCGCACCCACCTCGAATCATCGAGATGGATGACGCGGTCGTGCGGATCGACCTCGACACGCCCGACTTGCTGGCTGAGGCGCGCTCGATTCTGGGGATTCGCGGCTAACTCGATCGGCGCAGTCTTGTGAGTCGTAGATTGCGCGCGATGCGTCGAGTCGTCACCCTCCTCGTCCTAGGTTTGTTCCTCGTTGTTGCCTGCGCATCCACGCCGCCGGCTCCGCCAGCGTGGGCGACTGACACTCCGATCGCGACACCCACCAGCACGCCGCCGAGGTCTTCGGCGACCATTGCTGCGCCACTGCCGAGCCCGACGCCGACGCCTCGCCCAACTCCATTCCCGGTCGTGGGCCAGGCCCAACTCGAAGGTCGAATCCTCATCCGCCGCGGTGCCGATCTCTGGATTGTGTCGCCACAAGACCCGAGTCGAGATCGTCAACTCACGCAAGGTGCGAAGGGGTTATTCGGGGCGGCGTATGGCGGCCTCGTACGTACTGCCGACGCCTTCGACCTTTACTTCTCAAAGATCGAAAAAGCGGACCGCCAGGTGCCGGAGATTGGCGTGTATGTCTGGCACTCGTTGACGGAACAGACGGAGCAGCTCTTCAAGTTCGTGGGCGGGACGAAGGACGACGAACTCAGTACGACGAATATCTCGATCAGACCTGATGGGGCAGTGCTGGCTTATTCGGCGGACGGAGACATCCGCCTTCGCGATCTCCGAGCAGGAACCGAGACGACGTTTCTTCGTGCCAATAGGGGGTGCGCACAGTCGAGCTCGCAGTGCTGGGGCAACTTCATCCCACGGTGGACGCGCGATGGACTGTATCTCAGCTTCACGCGGTTCTATTGGGAGGGAACACGGCGCTTCACCCTCGACCCGAACATTCCTGTTGTTGAGCCACTCATACCCGGTAAGTCGAGCAGCGTGCCGGAGGCTGGAGCCCGTACCGGGCCGAGTTGTGACGTCCCCGATGCTCCTGTAATCGACCTACGAGCGACCGCAGACCCCGGCGATGGTGTTTCCCGGGTGGTTACTCCGCGGAGTGATGAGCGATACAAGGTGCACGCAGATACATGCGGCTGGTCTACAGACGGCCGATTGGCCCTGAGTTACCTCACGTTCGATATGGCGACTCCCGTGGACTCGAGTGACCATACTCGTGCGACATTTCGCATTCTCGATGCCGTGCTGAAGACCGTCGTTTCCGTTGAACCGGCACCCGGCACATTCAGCCGGTGGCTGCCGACCGGCGATGCTCTGCTGATGGCCGGGCGCCGGCAGCCCCAGCCCACAACTGAGCCTCTGCCGCAGTGGTTTACCGTTTCTCAGGATGGCAGCGTCCGATCGCTGGCGATCGACGCGGACTCGTTCATCGTCATTCTGCCGAACTAGTCATAACGGTGACTGAGGCGCGTACCCCGGCGGGGTAGCCCGTCCGGGGGCTTGTGCTAGTATCCGGGGGCTGCGCGGCGACTGGTGTCCGCGCGCGGGGAGACGAGGCAACTGTGGCCTACGGAATGGGCATTGCCCGCGGCCTGATGGTCACGTTCAAGCACATCTTCCATCCCCCTGTCACGGTGAATTACCCGGAAGAGCAGCGGCAGGTGCCGGTGCGCGCTCGGACGAACCTGCTGTGGTTCGAGGAGCGATGCACGGGCTGCTCGACCTGTGCGCAGGCCTGCCCGGATGGCTGCATCCTGGTTCAGACGACACCTCGCGCCGACGGCACACTGAACATCGACCGCTACGAGATCGACTTCCGGATCTGCATGTACTGCGGTCTGTGCACCGAGGCGTGCCCGTATCAGGCGATCCAGGCCGGTGGCCGCTATGACGACGCGGTCTACGTGTTCGAGAACATGTACCGCAACAAGCAAACGCTGACGAGCGAGGCACATTCGTACCTCGAGCGCACCAGTGGCCGGTATCCGAATGGGCAGCTGCAGGAGATCATCCCGCTGCGCACCCAGATGCCGACCGCGCGCAGCCGCGTCCAGGTGGCAGGCGAAGAGGGCCCGATCGGCCCCCAGCACCTGCCGAGCCGCGCGAACCGAGACTGACGCTCTTCTCACAGGACTAACGCGGGGGTTTCTGTGGCAACGATCACGATCAACGGCATCACTGTTGAGGCTGAGCCCGGACGCCGTCTGGTCGAGGTGATCAAAGAGCAGGGCATTCGGATCACCAACCTCTGCTACATCGACGGCCTGGAGCCGTACGCGGGCTGCCGCACCTGCCTGGTCGAGATTGAGGGTGGTCGTCCGACCTCGATGCAGCTGTCCTGCACGGCGCAGGTCGCCGAGGGCATGATCATCCAGACGGACACGCCGGCCGTGAAGCGTGCACGCCAGGGCGTGATGTCGCTGATCATGGCGAACCACCCCGACCGCTGCCTGACCTGCCACCGCCGTGTGCACTGCCAGCCGGGTGAGATCTGCCTGCGCGACGACGTGGTCACGCACCGCTGCCTGACCTGCTCCAAGAACTACCGCTGCGAGCTGCAGACCTCCACCGAGCTGATCGACATGGGCGAGTACGAGGAGCCCTGGGTCGGCGAGCCGCGCTCGTACTACGAGACGCCGGCACCCGAGCCGGACCGCGCGAACCCGTACCTGGAGTTCGACCCGCAGATGTGCATCATCTGCACTCGCTGTGTGCGTGCCTGTGCTGACCTGCGGCACACGGGTGCGATCACGCTGTCGGGCAAGGGCTCGACGACGGCGATCGCGTTCGGCACCGGCGGGCAGATTCACGAGTCCGACTGTGACTTCTGCGGCGCCTGCATCGACGTCTGCCCGACGGCGACGCTGATGGAGAAGCCGAACAAGTGGGCCGGTGTGCCGGAAGAGTGGACGAACTCGACCTGCAATGGCTGCTCTGTCGGCTGCACGATCTCCTACGGCACGCAAAACGGTCGCCCGATGATCGTGCGCCCGGACCGCCTCAATGCCTTCAGCCGCGACCAGATCTGCGTGCGCGGCCGCTTCCACTACGACGCGGTGACGGACGGGCAGCGCCTGGCGCGCTCGCTGTCGCGCCGTGGTGGCGAGCGTCTGCTGCCGGTCTCGTTCGACCAGGCAATCGCGGACGCCGCGGAGATGCTCAAGAATGTGAAGTCTGTCTCGGGTGCCGCGTCGATCGCGGTGCTCGGCTCGCCGATGACGACCAACGAAGAGGCGTCGCTGCTCGCACGCTTCGCGAAGGACGTCATCGGGACGCCGCACATCGACTTCTCGCAGGGCCCGATTCACCGCGCGGTGACCGGCGCACTGACCGATGCGTTCGGTAGCGCCTCGCTGCCGGCAGAGCTCACTGACATCGAGTCGGCCTCGACGATTGTGGTCGTCGCCGATGACCTCGAAGAGTCGAATAACATCGTTTCGCTGCGCATCAAGGACGCCGTCATTCGGCGCGGTGCGCGACTAGTTGTGGTCAGCCCGCGCTGGGGCGAGCTCGTCCCGTTCGCGACGGCGTTCCTGCAGCCGACGCCCGGCCACGAGGCCGCGGCGGTGCAGGCGCTCGCGCAGGCAGCGGCCTCGAACGCCTCGCAGTTTGGCGCAGCAGTGACCGCCGGTGGTGTGGACGCGGGCTCGCTCGCGACTGCCGCCGACGCGCTGCAGGCCGCTCGCGACAACGCTGAGCAGGGTGTGGCCATCGTCTTCGCCCCGAACCCGATTGGTGCGGCTGCGGCTCGTGAGCAGGCTCGTGCGAGCGCGAACCTCGCGATCGCCGTGCGTGGCAACAACGCAGCAAACGTCGTCCACTACCTGCCGACTGGCGGCGCGAACGTGCTCGGTATCACCGACATGGGTGTGACCCCCGGCGGTGTCGCAGGGGTGGGGGGCGGCAAGTCGTTCTCCGAGATCATCGAAGGCGCTCGCGACGGCTCAATCAAGGCGCTGGTGATTCACGCGGACAACCCGCTGTTGTCGGCAGGCGGATCGACCGCGGTGCGTGAGGCGCTCGACAAGGTCGAGGCGCTGATCGTGATCGACGCAGTGCGCTCCACGGCTGCGGACCACGCCAACGTGGTACTCGCGGACGTGCCCTTCTTCGCGAAGGACGGCAGCATCACCAATGCGGACCGCCACGTGATGCGCCAGAAGCCCGCGCAGTCCTCGCAGCGCGAGGCGCGACCGGGGCTCGCGATCATCGGCGCGCTGGCGACGGCGCTCGGCCACGAGTCGCGCCCGTCGACGATGCCCGCTGGCTACGTGCCGCTCGCTCAGGTGCAGTCCGGACGCACTCGTGCGTTCGTGGCAGCCTCGAGCTACACGGCGAAGGTGCAGCCGGTGGCTGTGGCGGCTGGTGCGATTGAGGGCCTGACGCTCATCACTGGACGCTCGCTGTTCACCTCGTGGGAGGGTGCGTCGATCCGCTCCGAGGAAGCCGACAAGCTGCACCGCGAGGACGCGGTCGTCATCAACCCAAGCGATGCGGAAGCAGCTGGCGTGCGCATGGGCGACGCGGTCGTCCTCACCGATGGCACGTCCGAGGTGCGGATTGCGATTCGCCTCGACACGAGCGTTCCCGCGGGCGTGGTCTATGTGCCGCAGTACTACGACGGTGGTGCGGCTATGGCGCTGTTCCCGCTCGATGGTGGCGAGCCAATGCAGGTGAGCGTGCGCGTGCGGGCATTGCAGCCGGCGTAACGCCTCGAACCTCTCGTGACGACTGGCAACGCCCCCGCATGGGGGCGTTGTTGTGCCTGATGACAATGCCCGTAAAAGGGCATTGTCGCGTGGTGCTACGATCCCGCCATGACGACCCAACGGGTCTCCCGACCGACACGGATGGTGCCGCTCGCCACAACTGAGGACGAGGCGGTCGCGCGTGCCTGGCTGGCGGCGCTGGACGCGGCGGAGATCTCTGCGGAGCTGCGTATCGAAGACGCTCGACGGATGGGGAAGAGCTCGTCGGTGCTGCCGCTCGGGCCAGTGTTCGCCACGACCCTGTACGTTTCGTCAGATAGCCGCGCGGAGGCGGCGACGGTACTGATCGACCTCGGATGGGACGGGCGGCAGATCGGGCATGGTGTTGGCTCGACGCCGGTGCCGCTGAGTTCCGTGATCGGCGGCGGCGTGGCGGCAGGCCTCGGGATCGTTGCGCTGATCGTGGCGATCGTGTTGCGAGGCGGCTAATGCGCCTGCGCCTGTTCCCACTCGCTCAAGTAGTGCTATTCCCAGGGCAGGCGCTCGCACTCCGTGTGTTCGAGCCGCGCTATCGGCAGCTGGTGGCGGAGTGCGTCCAAGCAGAAGAGCCTTTCGGCATCGTGCTGATTCAAGCTGGCTTCGAGGTGGGTGGCACGGCGATACCGCACCAGGTGGGCACGACGGCGCGCATCACGGGCGCGACGGGCAACCTCGACGGGACGTTGAACGTGCAGGTGCGCGGTGAGCACCGGTTCCACATCACGGCGCTGTACGACACCGCGCCGTATCTGATGGCTGAAGCTGAGACGGTGCTAGACGAGTTTGCCGAGGTGAACTCGGAGATCCTGCGGTTTGCGCGATCGGGCCTCGTACGTACACGTGAGCTGGAAGCGATCGCGTCCGGGGAGTTCGAGCGGGCGCCGAAAGTCGCGAAGACGCCAGGTGCCGTCGCCGATGCAATCGCGGGCCAGGCACCGGCGGCCGCGGACCGGCTGCAGTCGATCCTGGAGACCACGAACGTGCGGGAGCGGCTGGACACTGTCCTGCCGATGCTCGAAAGTGTCGTTTCTCAAGCGCGCCTCAGCGCTTCGCGAGCGATCTCCAGCCGCTGGGCCGGCCCCGGGATGGCCAACTAGTTCTGGCCTTGCCTCTCCCCCGCCAGCTTCGGATGTAGCGGCTTTTTGCGACAGGAACGTCGCTTCTCAGCGGTCCCCACCGACCGGTGTGTCAGGGTTCGTCCTGATACTTACCGCCGGTGGGTGTGCCGATGGTGGAGATACGCGCCATCAGGCTTGATGGCCCGCGGATGCATGTTGGTATGTCTCAGGCATGCCATGCCTCCCGACGGAGGCGAAAGGGCGGCGGATGACGGCTGGCGACCCCAGCAGCCTGGTCGATCCGCGAGCGCTGGCGGCAGCGCTCCAAGCGGCGATGACACCGTCCGATGCGGACGGTGTCTACCGTGCTGTGCTC
>QWQU01000031.1 GCA_003670735.1 Chloroflexota bacterium
ACCAACCGTGACGACCGAGACGTGCTCGACGTGCGGCTGGTGCTCCAGCGCGAGGTTGGCGCCGGCACGGTTCATGTTGGCGTTTAGACCACCGGCCAGACCGCGGTCCGCGGTGATGTGAATGAACGCGAAGTTCTTCACCGGGCGCTGCTGCAGCAACGGGTGCAACGAGTCGCCTTCGGCGCTCGCGGCATAGCCAGACAGCTGCGCCAGCACGTTGCGCATCTCGTCCGCGTAGGGACGCGAAGCGAGCGCGCGGTCCTGTGCGCGCCGCATCTTCGATGCGGCAACCAGCTGCATGGCCTTGGTGACCTTGGCCGTGCTCTGAACGGACCGGATGCGGTCTCGGATTGCGCGTACTGCGCCGGCTCCGGGCATCGATGTCCCTCGCTCGCTGCTACGTTGTTACTCGACGCTCGCGTTTAGTACGCGACCGTCGCCTTGAAGTCGGAAATGGCCTTGCTCAGGGCCTCTTCGGTCTCGGGCTCCATGCGTGCGCCCGCCGCCAGCGTCCCCATGACGCCCGCCGCGTTCGCGCCCATGTACTCGTGGAACGCCGTCTCGAAGTCGGCGACCTTCTCCACGGGCACATCGTCGAGGAAGCCTCGCGTGCCTGCGAAGAGGATCGAGACCTGCTGCGCCAGCGTCAGCGGCCGATACTGCGGCTGCTTCAGCAGCTCAGTCAGGCGCTGGCCTCGGAGCAGCTGGTTGCGGGTCGCCGGGTCCAGGTCGTCCGTGCCGAACTGGGCGAACGCCTGCAGCTCACGGAACTGCGAGAGGTCGAGGCGGAGCGTACCGGCGACACCACGCATCGCGCGGGTCTGCGCGGAACCACCCACGCGGGAAACCGAGATACCCGGGTTCACAGCGGGGCGCTGACCAGCGTTGAAGAGGTCGGTCTCCAGGAAGATCTGACCGTCGGTGATCGAGATGACGTTCGTCGGGATGTACGCCGACACGTCGCCGGCCTGCGTCTCAATGACGGGGAGCGCCGTGATCGACGCGCCACCGAGCTCCGGCACCACACGAGCGGAGCGCTCGAGCAGGCGCGAGTGGAGGTAGAAGACGTCGCCCGGGTACGCCTCGCGGCCGGGAGGGCGGCGAAGCAGCAACGAGATCTGACGGTACGCCCATGCGTGCTTCGTCAGGTCGTCGTAGGCAATCAGGACGTCCTTGCCCTGCTCCATGAAGTACTCGGCCATGGCGCAGCCGGCGTACGGAGCGAGGTACTGGAGGGCGGCAGACTCAGAGGCGCCCGAGCTGACGACGATGGTGTGCTCCATCGCGCCGTACTGCTCCAGGGCACCCACGATCTGGGCGACCTTGGCTTCCTTCTGACCGATGGCGACGTAGATGCAAATCAGGTCGCCACCCTTCTGGTTGATGATCGTGTCGAGGATGATCGCGGTCTTGCCGGTGGAGCGGTCGCCAATGATCAGCTCACGCTGACCACGGCCGACCGGAACCATCGCGTCGATGGCCTTGATGCCGGTCTGCACCGGCTGGTTCACACCAACGCGCGACACGACGTCCGGGGCAATCTTCTCGACCGGGCGGCGCTCGGTCGTGACGATCGGACCGCGCTCGTCGATCGGGTCACCCAGCGCGCTCACAACGCGGCCAATGAGCGCCTCACCCACCGGGACGGAAGCGACGAGGCCAGTTGTACGGACCTCGGCGCCTTCCTTGATGCGGGTGTAGTCGCCCAGGATGATCGCGCCGACGGTCTCTTCTTCGAGGTTCAGCGCGAGGCCGAGGATGCCATCGCCGAAGTCCACGAGCTCCGAGGCCATGCACTGGCCCAGGCCGTGAATACGGGCGATACCGTCACTCGCCTCGATGACCGTGCCCACACTCGTGGACGCGGTTGAGGTGTCGAACTGCTCGATCTGCTGTCGCAGGATCGATGCAATCTCTTCTACGCGTGCCGGCATCTCGACCTCCCCACACCTTCCGGTGCGTGTCTGTCACTGCGCTCGTAAGAGCGCGATTGGTACCTCTTAGATCGCACCCTGTGCGAGCTGCTGACGCAGCGCGCGCAATCGGGTGCGCGTTGAACCGTCCAGTAGACGGTCACCGACGCGGACGACCGCGCCACCGAGCAGCGAGGGGTCAACCTCGCCCTCGAGCAGAACCTGCTTGCCACTGGCAGCAGAGAGCTGAGCGGCAATCGCATCACGCTGTGCATCGTCGAGCGGCACTGCCGTTCGCACGACCGCACGCTCGATGCCACGCTCGACGTCCCACAACTCGAGGTAGAACGAGTTGATGGACGGGCCCAGCGCGAGCCGGCCCTTGCGGCGCAGCAAACGGAACAGGTTCAGCTCGGACGGGCGAATCGTCGGCACTACCTGCCGAACGATCGCCGCGAACTTCTCGTCGGTCATCCCGTCTGCCTGCAACATGTTCACGAAGGAACTCTGCTGCGTCAGCGACTCGAGACCATCGAGCGCGGTTGCCCACGACTCGAACGAGTTGTCGGTCCGTGCCAGCTCGACGACCGCCAGGGCGTATCGCCGACCCGCAACATCACGCGCGCTTCCCGCCATGTTCAGCTAGCTCCGCTGCCCGAGCTGGCTGTCAGCCAGCACCTGGTCGATGAGCCGCTGGTGTGCGGAGCGGTCGAGCGACTGCTCGATGACGCGCTCTGCAGCGGTGATGGCAAGGTCAGCAAACTCGCGACGAATCTGCTCGATTGCCTGCTCGCGCTCTTGCGCGATCTCCTCGCGAGCGCGGGCGACGATACCGTCGGCCTCCGCACGCGCGCGGGTCTCGAGCTCCTCGCGCAGTCGAGCCGCAGCCTCCGTCGCGCGAGCGACGGCTGCCTGGCCTTCAGCACGAGCGGCTTCCATCGCTCGGCGGGACTCGACCTCGCTGTTGGCGGCTGCCGAAGCGGCCTCCGAGGCGCGGTCGATGCCCTCCTGGATACGGCGCTTGCGCTCGTCCAGGACCTTCAGGATCGGGCCGTACAGCGCTACCCGCAGGACGACCAGCAGGATGGCGAAGTTCACCAGCTGCGTGATCAAACCTGGGAGGCTGAAGCCCAGCGCAGCGATACCGCCCGCTTCCTCTTCGGCCGCGAATGCTGCCACTGGCAGCATCGCGATCGAGAGGCCGAGCAGCGCCGCGGCGCTAGCCTGTCGCAACGTTCTGGTCATGACGTGCGCTCCCCGTGCGGCGCCAACGGACGGCGCCGCACGTTTGCGTCTCTGACGGACTTAGAAGACGAAGCCGATGAGGATCGCGACGACCAGGGCGTAAATGCCGATGGCCTCAGCGAACGCGATCGCCAGAATCATGTTCGTCTGGATGGCGCCAGCGGCCTCCGGGTTGCGGCCCAGCGCCTCCATGGCCTTGCCACCCAGCATGCCGATGCCGAGTGCAGGACCGAGCGAACCGAAGCCCATGACGAACGCAGCAGCCATGAACTTCATGGCCTTCTCGCTGAACTCGTTGGCCGGAGCGCCCGCCGTCTGCGCGGCCGCGATACCCGTGTTCGCGAGAACCATCGCGCCAAACAGCATCGCCACGGTCAAGCCACGGCGAACCAGCATTCCAGTCTTCATCCGTTCGTCCTCCCTGTGCCCGCGCCACATTGGCCCGGGCCGCCCCATCAATTGAAACCTTGGTTGATCAGTGATGCGCCTCGCCGTGCTCGCTGCCGTGCTCCTCACCACCATGGTGAGAAACAGCGGTCTGCGCGAACACCAGCGTGAGCATCGCGAACACAAATGCCTGGATGAGCCCCACGAAGAGCTCAAGTCCATAGAACACGTCCACCAGCACGAACGGCACCAGGAACGCCATCATCGCCAGCAGCACTTCGCCGGCGAAGACGTTCCCGAACAGACGGAAGGTGAACGACACCATGCGCGAGAGCTCAGACACGAGCTCCAGCAGACCGACGAAGATGTCGATCAGGCCCAGCGGGCCGCGCTTGTAGAAGTCGACTGCGAAGAACTTCTTCAGATAGCCGGGGCCGAGGGCCGACAGGCCCCAGTACTCCACGAAGATGAACGAGAAGATGGCGATCGCCAGCGGCGTGTTCACGTCGGTGTTCACGCTGCGGAACCACGGCGAGATCAGGCCAGAGAACTTACCGTCAGCGGCCGCCTTCGGCTCCGCGTGCTCGCCCGCGACGTGCTTCGTCGGGCAGGCGTCGCCGCCGGCGCATGCGGCCGGAGCGTTCGGGATGTACGCGACCGGGTAGCCCGCGATCTTGGTCTGCTCGAAGATCACCTGCTTCGGCGTGCCATGCCCCGGCTCGATCTTGCCGATCACGCCGTTCATCGGCAGCAGGCCGAAGTAATTCGAGGTCAGGACGTAGAGGAAGATGGTGCCGATGACCCAGAAGAACTTGCGACCGTTCTCCTCGCCGGCGACCTGGGTGACGATGCCATAGAAGCCCGAGATCAGCGCCTCGATAGCGCCGGAGAAGCCGGACGGTACGACCGATACGTTGCGACCGACGAAGAAGCCGGTCACCACGAGAATCGCGACGACGCACCACGACGTGAACATCGTGTTCGTCACGGCGAGCGGTCCGAGGTCGAAAATGTGCTCCGGCTTAACGATCACAACCGGGGACGGGTTCTTCACGAAGATCACGCCAACTGCGACGAGCGCGATGACGCCGACAGCAATCAGGATCTTCATCTATCCCCGTTCGTCGCGCCCTTGCCGGCGCGTAGCTTGAATCGCAAGCACGTCTCGGAGTTGCCGATAGGCTCCGTAGAACCCGACCAGCAGCCCAAACGCCAGAAACACCAACGTCAGCACAGGACTGAGTTCAAACTTCCCATCGAGCCAGCGCCCGATGAGCGTCAGTCCCACGATTGACGTGGCCAGATACGAACCAATCCCCACAAACCCAACGGCTGGCGAGGTCCAGATCGCAGGACTCGCACCCTTTTTCGGGGGCTGAGGCCGCGGGGAATCTAGCATGCGACCTCCGAGCGATCAACTTGCTTGTGAGCGCACGCACGAAAGGATCGAGCTCGCCACAGGGCGAACCTGTGCAAGTCGCTAGTCGAAATCGTCCAGGTCGAGTTCGGAGATGAAGTCGCTGAAGGCAGAGAGCCGCTCGCGCTCTTCGGCGGTGATCCCACCAGTGCGCCCCTCAGCCGTCTCGATCGCCTCGCCGTCCGCGTTCAGCAGCACGCCTGCACGATCTAATACGCTCTCGTCAGCGTAAATCGGCACTTTGGCTCGTACCGCGATCGCGATCGCGTCGGACGGCCTCGAGTCGACCTCGAAGACCTGCCCATCACGTTCGACGTGAATCCGTGCGAAGAATGTGTCGTTGGAGAGGTCGTTCACGACCACCGACCGCACGACCCCGCCCAGCTGCTCGATCATCGAGGCGAGCAGGTCGTGGGTAAGCGGCCGCGCGACGCTGACTTCCTGCAGCCGCACTGCGATCGCATCGGCCTCGGACGGCCCGATCCAGATCGGCAGATACCGCTCGGCATCCTTCTCGCGCAGGATCACGACCCGCTGATAGTTGCGGAGGCTGACCCGGATGCTCTCGATGGTCAGTTCAATCGTCATTGGACGAAGTGTAGGAGTGCCGTCGAAAGGCAGTCAACGAATGCGACTGTGTTCGACACGCGCCTAGTCGTCACTCTCATCCGAAGCGGCGTCACCCTCGTTCGAGGTCGTGCCGAACAGCGCCTGCTCGATCGCCGGGTCTACCGGGGCACCACGCTCGATCACCGAGAGAACGCGCCGCTGGAGCGTCGGACGGTCAATCAGCACCTTGTGTCGGCACTTCTTGCACTCGAGGCCGATGTCCGCCCCGAGGCGCACGACATCCCAATCGATGCTCCCGCAGGGGTGCCTGCGGCGCAGTCGGAGAACGTCGCCAATGCGCAGATCCATGACCATCCAGGACTCCGGCCCTAGCCGCGTGCCGCGTTGATGCCGTCGCGGAGCCGCATTGCCTCGGCTCGCGAGGCTTCTTCGTTCCCGGCGTACAAAACGCTGCGGGAGGCACTGACCAGTATGGCCCCACCATGGGCATCCACGCTCGCCTGCACCGCCGCTTCGAGGTCACCCGCCTGGGCGCCCACTCCCGGCATCAGGAAGAGCAGATCCGGGGCGACCTCGCGAATCCGCGCGGCTTCCTCGGGGTAGGTGGCTCCGACGACGAGACCGACGTTCTCACGCCCCTCCCGCACGTTCCACCCCGCCGCCAGCATCGCCACGTGCTCGTAGAGCGGGCGCCCTTCGCCGACGGTCAGGTCCTGGAGCTCACGAGCCCCCTCGTTGGAGGTCCGACAGAGCACGAACGTGTGCTTGTCCGAGTAGGAAAAGAACGGCTCCAGCCCGTCCGAGCCGAGGTACGGGTTCGCGGTCACAGCGTCCGCGCCGAGCGTGTCGAAGACCGCTCGCGCATAGGCCTTCGAGGTGTTCCCGACGTCCCCGCGCTTCGCATCCAGCAGCACCGGAATGTGCGAGGGGATGCGCTCGATCACGGCCTTCAGGTCGCGCCAGCCGGCGTCGCCGTTCGGCTCGAAGAATGCGGCGTTTGGCTTGTAGCAGCAGACCAGGTCGCTGGTCGCCTCGATGATCCGCCCGAGGTACTCGACCACATCCGCGCCCGGCGGCATCAGCGCCGCGTCCGGATCGAGCCCGACACAGAGCAGTGAGCGGTTCCGCTCGACGGTTGCCTCGTACTTGGCGCGAAAGCCGTTCATGCGGTCGCCTCCTGCGCGTGCTGCGCGAACTCGATCGGTGGCAGCGCCGCCGAGGCAGCCCGCAGCCGCTCGACCGTGCGCACGAACACAGCAATGTCGCCCGTGGCGTCGGCGCGCACTGGCATCGCATCGCCCGCGGGGATCTCGAGGCCGTACTCGCGGAGCTGGTGCTCGACGCGACGCGCGACCGGCTCGGCGGCATCGATCACTTCGATCCGCCCGGACACCATCGCTTCGAGCGCCGGACGCAGGAAGCCATAGTGCGTGCAGCCCAGCGCGAGCTCGTCCACGTCGGCGCCGGCGGCATCGAGTGCGCCTCGCAGCATCGACTCGACCCGCTCACCGTCGACCTCGCCGTCCTCAACGAGATCCGCGAGTCCTGGCATCGCGAGCATCACCACCTCGACGTCGCCGCCGTGCGCATCGCGTAGGCGTGCCAGCCGCTCTCCGCTGACCGTCCCCGGCGTCGCCAGCACCGCGACGCGCTTCGTCTTCGATCGCTCCACCGCCGGCTTCAGCGGCGGCTCCATCCCGACGATCGGAACCGCAAACTCGGCGCGCAGGCGCTCAAGCGCAGCCGAGGACGCCGTGTTACACGCGACCACGACGAGGTTGCACCCCTCGTCGACGAGTCGCTGTGTGAGCGCGCGCGAGCGTGCTTCGACCTCTTCAGCGGAGCGTTCGCCGTACGGGAAATACGCAGAGTCAGCGACGTAGTGGATCGGCAGTGCGGGGAGGAGTCGATGCAACGCAGCGGCGACGGTCAGACCGCCCACGCCCGAGTCGAAGATGCCAACTGTTGTGCGCATCGCGACCCCTTTTGATCAGCGTAGGCCTGCTCCCCAGCGCCGAGCAAGGACGCAACGGGCATCGAGGTCAGTCCTCGCGCGGCGGCTCCGGAGGCGTCGAGGCAGCCCGCTCAGTGTGGCTACGCTCCCACTCGCGGAGGTCCTGCTCCAACGCGTCGAGTTCCTCGCGCTCCGGAAAGTGCCGCCCGTAGCGCGCCTGGTCGAACGCGCGACCGATCGGCTCGAACGACGGCGCATCGAGGCGCGCCCCGGCGTCCTGCGCGAACTCCAGCGGCGTCGCCCCAACCGTGCGCTCGACACCTCGATCACGCGAGGAGCGCACGACGCGCGCGAACAGCTCGTACACCGCGTGACGGCGTAGCCAGTCGCCATCGATCTCGTCATTGCCGCGTCGGCGCCGGAACAGGCCGCCAAACAGGCTGCTCGGCACGTCCTCGGACGTTTGCGAGCGCAGTCGCCACTCATCGTCGATCTCGCTCATGCGATGCCGAGCCGCGAATACGACGAGGCCGATCCGATACAGCCCGTAACCGACACCGATGATCGCAATCGCGCGCACACCAAACGACAGCCATGCCGGGATCAGCGGCCCGGTCTTGTTCGCACTGTCCGGTGGCTTCGGCATCTCGAACGCGTCCATCGAGAACTCTTCGAGGTGCAGCGTCCGTCCGCCGAGCACGAAGCTCACGATCGCCTGCATCACCACCGCGAACGGGTACAAGATCGCCCATGCGATCTTGCCGATCACCCACACCACGCCCGCGATCACCGGCTGCATCATGCGACCGCCATCGAGGAACGTCAGGAACGTGAACACCAGCGCGATCAGCGCGATCCCGCCGAGCGTGACACCCAGCGATGACACCCATGGCTCGAGGCGGCCCGTCTCGTCCTCGTTCGGCCGCGCACGAGCGGCCTGCGCCACCGCGAGCGCAGCAACCCCGACCACGAAGTACACCGGCACCCACCCGAACACGTCGACGCTCTCGCCCACCGCTGACCACGCGGTGATCGCGAGCACGATCACGAAGCCAGCACCAAACGAGCGCAGCACACGCTCGTAGCTCACCGCACTCCGTCCTGCGACCAGGAACCGCAGCCACACGAGCGCGAGCGCAACCGCGCTCATCGACAGCGCGCCGCGTACCGGCAGCGCGCCGTTCGGGCTCACCACGAATGCCGCGAGATCAGCCTGATCGGACTGCCCGCCGTTCACCGACGCCTGCAGCACCGGCACGGCCTCCCAGATTCGAACGTCTCCCGCCAACGACACGCGCACGAGCAACTGGAACGCCAGCAACGAGGCCGCAATTCCGATCCCCGCTGCGATCGGCAACGGCAGTTTCTGATCCACGATCCAACGCACGAGCAGGAACGCGCCCGTCGCGGCAGCCAGCACGATCAGGAATGACGGCCCCCCCATGCCATGCGCCGCGACGTCGCGTGTGATTTCGATCGCGCGCTGCACGCGCACCGGGTCGCCAATCGTCGTGCCAGCACGCTCGATGCGCTCGGCCATCGAGGCGTAGCCATCGCGTGTGACGCCACTCGCAACTGCACGCAGGCCGATCCACCACGCCAGCGACTCCATGACCACGAACAGCGCCGTCGAGGCAGATTGCGTGCGCAGCAGCATTCTCATCGACGCTCACCTCGTGCCGCCGCGAGCATCGCCTCGTCCTGCGCCTGCGTCTCAAGCGCGCGCATCGCGGGTTCGACCTCAACGATCGGCAGCCCCGCCGCCTCCTCGCCCCACTCCCAAGCGGAGGTCTTCACGACCTGCACGCCGTAGCCCTGCGATCGCAGCCGGCGCAGCGTCGTCGCCAGCTCGGGCGCCATCAGCGCGGCCACTACCACGATCGTCGCGCCCGCTGGCAGCGCCGATCCGGGGCGCTCGAGCTCTTCCGACAGCAACGAGGTGGTGAACGGTGCGACCATTGCCAGCGCCTCCAGCACCCGCACGAGCTGATCGGGGCGTCGACCCGCGCCAATGCGAATCGGCCGATCGGCGTCAGGGAACGACCCGTTGGCGACGAGCCCGATCGACGCATGATCCTCAAACGCCGCGCGCGCGATCGAAGCCGCCACCACCACGCCGCGTTCGAGCACCACCGGGTCGAAGCCCTGCCAGGTGTGCTCCATCGTCGTGATGTTCAGCGCGATCACCACCGCCTGCGATCGCGACGGCTCGTACAGCCTCGATTGCAGCCGTCCGACGCGCGCTGTTGCGTTCCAGTCCACGCGCTTCAGCGGGTCGCCCGCGATGTAATCGCGCACACCCACCACGCGCACCGGATCCTCGAAGAGGCGCTGACCACCGGCCCGCTCGCCGAACGGGCGCGCGCTCGGCATCCCGATCTCGCCGAGGTCGTACGTGCGCGGGTAGACCACGAGGTGTGCATCGTCTCGCACCGTAACGTCGCGCTCGAACAGTCCAAACAGGTCGCTCGACTTCAATCGCGCCGGCCCGACACGGAAGAAACCACGCGTCGGCGCTGTCATCGTCACCGGCCACTCGATCGCCTCGCGTCCGCGCATCGAGGCGGCACGCGTGAACAGCACCACGCCCGGCATGCCCGAGGGGTGCGTCTCAACATCGCTCGGCGGCATCGCCTCCGGCAGCGCGTCACGCAGCTCGACCCACGGCAACGGCAGCCATTTCGCGTTCACGAGGCGCAACCGCATCGACAGCGTTTCGCCCACGAACGCGCGCGTCTCCGGCGCGATGCGCGTGTAGCGCACCTGATCGAGTGCGAGCCGCGCACCAAGCCGTGCCACGCCACCCGCCGCAAGCACGAGCACGCCGAGGCCGATCAGCGGCACCGACCCAGCCGCGAGCCCGAGCGCGATCAGCACGAACCAGGCCGGCCCCCAGAGGTCACCGAGCAGCGACTTCATCGCGTCGCTCCCTCGCCCGTCTGCCTACGCGTCCACCACAGGCACCGCGAGCTCATGCAGGATCTCGTCGAGCACGTCAGCGGCAGTTCGGCCGCGCAAGCGTGACTGCGAAGAGAGCAGCAGCCGGTGCGCAAGCACGGGCTGCGCGAGTCGCTTCACGTCGTCCGGCCGCACGTAGTCGCGACCATCCATCGCCGCGAGCGCACGCGCCGCACGGAACAGCGCGAGCGAGGCACGCGGACTGGCACCGAGGTCAAACGCAGCGTGGTCTCGCGTGGCGCGGCAGAGGCGCACGATGTACTGCGCGACCGCGTCCTCGACATGCACCTGTGGCAGCGAGGCCGACAGCGCCACGAGCTCGGCACCATCGATGACCGGCCCCAGCGAATCGAACGGCGAGCGCTGCTCGAAGCGCCGCAGCACCTCGATCTCGCCCGCCTCATCCGGATAGCCAACCGCGAGCCGCAGCAAGAAGCGGTCGAGCTGCGCCTCGGGCAGCGGGAACGTGCCCTCCAGCTCGATCGGGTTCTGCGTGGCGAGCACCAGGAACGGCGCCTCCAGTTCACGCGTTTCGCCGTCGATCGTGACGGTGCGCTCCTCCATCGCTTCGAGCAGCGCCGACTGTGTGCGCGGTGTCGCTCGATTCACCTCGTCCGCCAGCACGACGTTCGCGAGGATCGGCCCGGGACGGAACTCGAACTCCCCGGATCGCTGCGAGTAGAAGTGAATGCCGAGGATGTCCGACGGCATCAGGTCAGGCGTGAACTGAATGCGGTGGAACGAGGCGCCAATCGAGCGGGCAAACGCCCGCGCGAGCGTGGTCTTGCCCGTCCCCGGCACGTCCTCCAGCAGCACATGGCCGCCAGCCAACAGTGCCGCGAGCATCAGGTCGATCGGCTCGTCTGCCCCGACGACCACCGATGCCACATTGGCGCGGATGCGCGCCGCCGCGTCGTGAATCGCCGCTACCGTTTCGGCCCGCGGCCGTGTCTGTACTGCGTCAGCCATCGTCCACCGTCCCCCTCGGCGCTCGTGGGCGGCGAGAATAACAGAATCGATTGAGGAGGCCGCGATCGTCCGAGTGGGCTCAGGCCCCGCTCTGCCAGCGGCGAATCGCCTCGATCGGATGTACGAGCATCAGCACGTTGAGGATCAGCCCATCGCGGATCAGCACCGCGAGCGCAGCCTCCGAGGCGACGACGTACAGCGCCGCTACCCGCCCGGACACCTTCCACGCGAACAGGAACCCGAGCACGCAGAACGCCACGTCGCCGCCCGAGTTGAGCGCCGTGTCCCCAAAGTAGTCGAGCGAGATCGTGGCCTCGCGATAGCGGTTGATCACCGCCTCGCTGTTCTCCGCCAGCTCCCAGACCACCTCGATCACCGTCGCCACGACCAGCCGCGCGCCCATCGACGCTCGAGGCCACACCCAGCGCAGCAGCCAGAAAAACAGAACGCCATGCGTAAGGTGCGTGAACGAGTACGGGTCAGCCAGCTGCTGCGAGTTCTCGTTGCTCCAAATGTCACCCGACCACGCGCGCACGGTGCCGCAGCGACAGAGCCACAGCCGCCCCTGCTCGCGCAGCCCGAGTGCGAGCGCGAGCACCAGGCCCGCCTCGATCGCTACAGCCGTTGGCCAGGACAATCGCCATCCACGCATGTCGCGAGCATACGAGGCCCAGAGCGCTAGACGCAGTGGCTAGCCGCCGATCTGCCACCGTCCCACGGCCTCGATCGGATGCAGCAGCATCACGATGTTCAGGAACAGCCCGTCATGCACCGTCAGCGCGAGTGCGACCTCGGTCGCCACGACTCCCACCACCGAGGCATGCCACGGCAGCCGCGCCGCCAGCATGAACCCAGCACGCAGAACCCCACATCGCTGATCGAGTTCAGCACGCTATCCCCGGCATACGACGCGGAGATCGTCGCCTCGCGATAGCGCTCAATCAGGAACGGCGAGTTCTCGATCAGCTCCCAACCGACCGCGCACGCCGTGACCGCCACCAGCAACATCGGCGTCGAGGCCGAACGAAACGCGAGGCGGAACAGCCAGAAGAAGATCACGCCGTGCAGCACATGCACAAACGAGTACGCATCCACGAACTGCTGTGAGTTCTGCGGGCTCCAGATGCTGCCGGATCAGATGGTCACGAAGCCGCACGAGCAGATTGGTGAGCGCCCCATCGACAGCAACAATGCCGCCATTGCGAGCAGCATCGGGACCTGTGCCCCGAACGCGTGACGCCACGCCAAGCGCATTGCCGACCTCCCTCGAGGTTGCAATCCGTGTGTGACCCCACCGCGATCCCAATGTTGAACGATCGAGTTAAGACCTCAGTCGAGCGCGTTTACGGCATGCTTACGAGTGCGACTCGAAGCGTTCGAGGAGCCTCGCCACAACGGACGAGGCTCCTCGATGCACGTCACCGCGCGATAACCTCGTCCTTCGGTCGTGACCGCACCAGCGGCAACGCCGGCAGGATGATCCCCGCACCCGCGAGCAGTGCGAACACCGCGCCACCAGCGCCGGCCATCACCGCAAACACCGGCCCGCCACTCAGCTGCCCCAGCGCGTTGCCCTGGCTCACCGACGACAGCACCGTCGCGCGCGTGCTCGGATCCAGGTCGCGGTTCACCCACGCCGTGAAGAACGGCGGCTCCGTGCGCCGCAGGCACTCGACCACCAGCAGCGCTGGCAACGCCACCCAGAACGAGCCTGCGGCCACGAACGCCGCCGTCGCCACGGCAATCGCCGCGTAGTACACGGTCAGCACTCGAGACATCGAGGCACGCGATACGTCGGCCGTCGCGTTGCGCACCGCGCGCACGACGACAAAGCCGATCGCCTGCGTGAGCAGGCCGACTGCCCCGAAGAACAGCACCTCGTTCATCCCGGCGGGCAGCCCGATGTGCTCCAGCAGGTGGTAGCTCCACAGCCGGTCCCATGACTCGCTCGAGCACCCCACGACGAATGCAACGAGGAACGCCGCGCGCACCATCGAAGTGGAACGCAGCGCGTCCCATCCACCGCGCGCGGTCGCGCCGAGCTGCGCCCACGACGACTGCGTCTCGCTGCCCTCGCGCGGACGGAAGCCCGTCTCCGGCATCGTCATCGCGAGGAACAGCGCGAACGCCGAGTACGCCGCGCCACCCACCAGGAACGGCAGGCTGTGGCTGATCAGCCCCAGCCCCGCCCCCGCGAGGATGCCAAGCACGGCCCCCGCCTGGCGCCATTGCGCCGCTCGGGGATAGGTGCGCGCAGCGGCCTCCTCACCGATCTCGTCGGCGAGCCACGCCTCCTGTGCGCCGCTGAAGAACGTGAACCCCACCCCGAACGCGATCTGCCCGAGCACAATCCCGCCGAACGACGGGAACAGCCCGAACGCGATCGGTCCGAGCCCAAACAATGCAGTGCCGATCACGATCGAGAGCCGCCGACTCAACACGTCAGCCACCACACCCGTCGGCACCTCGAACAGGAACGTGGCGCCTTCCAGCACCGCGCCCACGATCACGAGCTCGAACGGTGTCAGCGCGGCATCGCGCACCACATACAAGGAGTAGATCGCGATCGACATCGTCGCGAACACGCCGCCCCACATCGCCCGAGCGATGTAGACGACATCGGCCGGCAATGCGCGGCCCGGCAGCAACGTGGGCTGCCGACGAATCCAGGAATCAGGCACAGAGACCCCTCGCTCGGATCAAAGGGCGAAGCCCTTGTCCAATGCAGTCAGTCGAAACCTCGACCGAGGCGAGAGGGACGAGAGACGTCCTACGCGCGCAGGGACGAGGCGAAGGCAGAGGTAGTGCGCACCGTCATCGGGCTCCTCCAACACAGTCGCTCGTGATGCGCGCACTATGCCCGCCGCACGCGCAGCCCGTCAACGCACGCATCAAGGTGTACCGAGTGCGCAGAAGCGCGGAACGATCGAGAGTCCATCGACGATTCGAGAAGCTGGGCGAGAGGCGCCTAAGGCGCGACGACGATCGTGCCCTGCATGCCCGCCTCGCGATGGCCGGCGGCGGTGCAGTAGTACGTGTACGAGCCCGCCTTCGTCGGCGTGAACGCGATCGTCGATGTCGTGCCGTGCTCAGCCGTCGTGTGTAGCGCAGGCATGGAGCCCATCGCTGCCATGTCGTGCTTACCCGTGTCATGCGCACGCACCGCCGACGCGGGCATGCCCTCGACCGTCCAGTCGTGCGTGAGCTGGCCTTCGTTCTTCATGCGCAGCTCGACCGGCTGATTCGCTCTCGCGTGCAGCTCACCCGGCCCAAAGCCGAATTCACGCGCGGTGAGTTCGAGGCTTGCAGCCTTCGCTCCACCACACGCCGCAATCAGCAGCGTCGCCGCTGCGAGCATTCCAACGATCGTTCGTCCGCGCATCGATCGACACTCCGTCACCACGCCTTGAGAAGCGTCACCCATCGAGTCGATACCACGCAAGCAAGAAGCTGGGCGAAGAGCGCCCGCGGCGCTACGGCGCTAGCCTAGAGACGTGCCCAACGAACCGCTGCCCTTCCGCGTCGAGGAGAACCTCGTCTACGCCCTGCCGCTGCAGGCGGGCGGACTGCTGCTCGTCGACGCTGGCCCCGACGTCATGGGCGGTTGGGACCAGCTACTGGCGCGCATCAACGCCAAGGGCTTCGCTGCGACCGATGTCCGAGCCGTACTCATCACTCACGCACACATAGACCACGCCGGCCTCGCCTATC
>QWQU01000032.1 GCA_003670735.1 Chloroflexota bacterium
CTGCGGTCGTCACCTCGTCGACATCGCAGCCACGGAGGCCAGCGACGAAGCGGGCGGTGTCAGCCACGTAGGCGGGCTCGTTCCGCGAGCCGCGATGCGGCACCGGTGCGAGGAACGGAGCGTCCGTCTCTATGAGCATATTGGCAAGCGGGACGACTCGAGCCACTTCCTGGCCTCGGTCGTTGTTCTTGTAAGTGACGGTACCCGGGACCGAGATCACGAACCCGAGGTCGATGTAGGCCTTTGCTAGCGCGGCATCGCCTGAGAAGCAGTGCAGCATCCCAATCTCGCGGTCGGGGCCGAGGTAGCGGCCGACATGGTCAGCCCACTCCGACAGCACGCCGAATGATTCGGCATCCGCATCACGGGTGTGAATCACGACAGGTAACTCGTACGTACGGGCGAGCGAGAGTTGCCAGCGGAATGCCTCGTACTGCAGCTCGTGCGGGGCGCGCTCGCGGTAGAAGTCGAGGCCGATCTCGCCGACGCCCACGTACTCGCCGGTGGCGAGCAGCGCTTCGAGGCCAGCTCGCTCCTCCTCGAGGCGTAGGGCGGCGTTCGGGTGAATGCCAGTCACGGCGTGGATGCGTGGGTCGCGGCGTGCGAGCTCGAGTGCGCGCTGGCCGGAAGCGACATCGTCGCCGGCCTCGATGATGCCGACGAGGCCAGCATCCCAGGCGCGCTGCAGGGCAGCGTCTAGATCATCGTCAAACTGACGAGAGGAGACATGAGCGTGGGCGTCGATGATGGGAGCGCTCAATGCCCGAGCCGAGCCTCCTCCTCCGCCGCAACGGAGTCGTCGAACTTTTGGAAGAGCGGCAGCGGCTCCGGGAGGGCAGTGCCGCCAGCGATCACCGAGCGCTGCCACCCGACAGCCTGAAGGTCGCCGGTGTTGCCCGCGAGCGCCCATGCGCGTGGCGAGGTGAAGGGCATGAACGGCTGCATCAGTGTGGCGATCCCGCTGATCACATTGATCACGGTCCAGAGGCTTTCCGCAGCGTGGTCGCGGTCGGTCTTGATCGCGGTCCATGGCGCGCGCTCGTCGAGGTAGCGGTTCGCGTCCTGTGCGACGGACATCGCGACCTGTAGAGCGGCGCGCAGGTTCACGGCCTCGATGTGCTTGCCCTCGTCCTCGAACGCGCCGTCGATGCGGTCGAGCAGGCGTTGGGAGGACTCGGAGAGCGAGGCGGGCTGCGGTGGTACCTGCGCGTCGAAGTTACGACGCGTAAAGGTGAGCACGCGGTGCACGAGGTTGCCCCAGGTCGCGACGAGCTCGTCGTTGTTGCGGCGGACGTACTCGGACCATGTGAAGTCGGAGTCGGAGGTCTCGGGCATCACCGCGGACAGCATGTAGCGCAGCGGGTCGGATTCGTGGCGATCGAGGTAGTCGGGCATCCACACGGCCCAGTTGCGGCTCGAGGAGGCCTTCGCGCCGGACATCGTGACGTACTGGTTTGCTGGCACGTCATACGGGAGCGCGAGCGTCTCGTCGGGCGTTGCGCTGCCCATGAGCATCGCGGGCCAGATCGTTGTATGGAACGGGACGTTGTCCTTGCCCTGGAAGTAGTACGTGCGCGCTGACGGGTCGAGCCAGAAGTCGCGCCATGCCTCGGGCTGGCCGTGCGTCTTCGACCATTCGATCGAGGCGCTGAGGTAGCCGATCACGGCCTCGAACCAGACGTAGAGGCGCTTGCCCTCGAAGCCTTCGACCGGCACTGGGATGCCCCACTCGAGGTCACGAGTGATGGCGCGGTCGTGCAGCCCCTCGCGCAGCAGGCCGAGCGTGAAGTTGCGCACGGCCGCGCGCCAGTGGTCCTGCGGCGCGACCCACTCGGTGAGCCGCTCATTGAAGGCGGAGAGCTTCAGGAAGAAGTGCTCGGACGGTCGTGGCTCCGGCGTGGCGTCGGACAGCCTCGAGCGCGGGCTCAAGAGCTCGAGCGCGTCGAGGGTGGAGCCGCAGTTGTCGCACTGGTCACCACGAGCGCCGTCGTAGCCGCACTTCGGGCAGATGCCCTCGACGTAGCGGTCGGGGAGGAAGCGCCCGACCTTGGGGTCGAACAGCAGCGTCTGCGTGGCGGGGTAGATGTAGCCGGCCGCCAGCAGCTTCTGGAAGATCCCCTGAGCGACCTCGGCGTGATTCGCCGTCGCGGTCGAGGTGAACAGGTCGAACGAGACGCCGAAGCGCTCGAAGGTGTCAACGAAGGACTGGTGGTTCTTCTGGTACACCGCCTCCGGCGTCGTGCCCTCGGCCTCGGCGCGCACGGTGATCGGCGTGCCATGGGCATCCGAGCCGGACACCATCAGGACGCGATTGCCCTTCATGCGGTGGTAGCGGGCGAAGATGTCCGCAGGCAGGTAGGCGCCAGCCATCTGGCCGGCATGCAGCGGCGTATTGGCGTAGGGCCACGCGACACAGACGAGTACGGTTTCGGGCATCGGCGGGCATCGTAGCATGGGCGACCGGCTCGTCCGAGGGCCGCTCGGCCTCGATGCCGGAGGGCTAATCGATGACTCTTGTAAACGATTCGCGTTGACGCGTTTACAGGGCAGCCGTACCCTCTCCGGAACACTTTCGAGCGAGCTCAGGTCAGATATATGCGGAACGCATCGCCGGTGAACCCTCCATTTCCGGAGGGCGGCGTGCGCTTCGGCCCCTCGGTAACGAGGGGCCTTTGTGTATTCCTGAGCACGCGCACGAGCGCCAAGACCGGCTCCAGCGGTCCAGGACACTCGTCGCTCGCGACACGCGAGCACCCCATGCGAATCACGAGCTAGGCGAAATAGCGAAGGGCGGGTCGGGTCATGGCAGTGCGTAAGGTTCTTGAGAATGCATATGGGTTCGATGACGTCGCAATCGTCCCTGGCGCCGTCACCACCAACCCTGAGCTCGTCACCACTGAGTTCACTCTCGGTGAGCGCACATACAGCGTGCCGATCTGGGCCTCGGCGATGGACGCCGTCGTCGACCCGCGCTTTGCCGTGCAGTACTCGAAGATGGGCGGGATCGCCGTCCTGAACCTCGATGGCCTGCAGACCCGATACGACGACCCAGACGAGATCCTCGACCAGATCGCCGCGGCGACGCTGCCCGAGTCGACCGAGATCATCCAGCGCGTCTACAAGCAGCCGGTCCGCGATGACCTGGTCGCGCGGCGCATCGGCGAGATCAAGGACGGCGGCGGTGTCGCGATCGTCGCGTCCACTCCGCAGAACACGAAGCGCCTAGCCCCAATCGCAATCGACGCGGGCGCCGAGGTGCTCGTGGTCGCCTCGACCGTCACCACGGCGCGTCACGTCTCGCGCTCGCTGGAGGGCCTGCAGCTCGCACAGCTCGTGAAGCAGGTCGCACCGATCCCGGTCATCGTGGGTAACACGGTCGACTACGGTGCAACGCTGGAGCTGATGGAGACGGGCGTGCAAGGCATCCTCGTCGGCGTCGGCCCGGGTGCTGCATGCACGTCGCGCGAAGTGCTCGGTATTGGCATCCCGCAGATCACTGCGACGCTCGACACCGCGCTCGCACGTGACGAGTTCTTCGAGCAGACGGGACGCTACGTCCCGATCATCACCGATGGCGGCTTCCGCACTGGTGGCGACGTCTCAAAGGCGATCTGCGCTGGTGCAGACGCCGTGATGATTGGTTCGCCGTTTGCCGGCACCCAGGAAGCGCCCGGCCGTGGCTTCCACTGGGGCATGGCGACCTCGAACTCCGAGTTGCCGCGTGGCGTGCGCGTCCAGATCGGGCGCAACCACTCGTTGCAGCAGCTGCTGTTCGGTCCCACCTCGCGCACGGACGGCACGGAGAACCTCGTCGGCGCGCTGCGCACCTCGATGGCGACGTGCGGTGCGCAGACCATCCGCGAGTTCCACTCGTCACGCATGGTGATCGCGCCGTCGATCAAGACCGAGGGCAAGATCTACCAGATCGCACAGCGCACTCGGGAGTAACGAGTTCGACTCGGACGACACAGAACGGGCGCCCTCAGGGGCGCCCGTTCTTCATGCGCGCGTGAGCGGCTAGTTCACGGTGAACGCGGTGAACATGCCGCTCGTGTAGTGCGATGGCACGTTGCAGAGCAGCACGTACTTCCCTGGCGCGAGCTTCGCGGTGACGGTCTTCGTCTGAGCGCTGTCGAAGTCGGGGATGCGACTGACGATCTGCACCTTCGACTCGTCGACTTCCTTCTGCTCGTGGAGCGGCAGCGCGGCCGGGTCGAGGTCACTCTTCACGATGACGAGCTGGTGCGGAAGCTTACCGTCGTTCTTCGCCTCGAACGTGACGTCTCCGGCTTTCGCCGACGGTGCGCTCGAGGCGACCGAGAAATCCTTGAACGTGACCGCAACGCGCGTGGAGGCAGCCAGTGTGGCGCTCGGCGGTGGCGTGCTTGTTGCGGCCACCGGGCTGGGCGTAGGTGCCGAGCAGGCGAGTATCGTAATCGACATAACAACCAAGGCGACGAGAGCGGTGAATCGAGTCATGGCAGCCCCTCACTGGTACGTGAGGGGTACGAGCGGCCGCCGCGAACGGACTCAGTAGCCGATGCGTACTTCGACGACCCGCTCGATGCCGGCGAGGTCGTGGTGGAGCGAGGCCGAACCACCTATGGCGGCCGTGACGATCGAGGCGACCTCGGGAGCCTGCCCCGCGCCGACCTCGAGCAGCACCGCGTGGGAGCCCTCAGCGAGGTGCTCTGGCAGCTGGGCCGCGAGGGCGCGGAAGGGCGCCAGTCCGTCCTCGCCGCCATCGAGGGCGCCTCGAGGCTCCCAGTCGCGCACCTCGGGTGCCAGCGTCTCGACGACGGCGGTGGGGATGTAGGGCAGGTTGGCGACGACGACGTGCATTGGGTCGATCAGTGGCTCGAGCAGATCGCCGGCGAGCAGCACGATCTGTGATTGGAGCTGGAACGTGCGCATGTTCCGGCCGGCGATCGCCAGTGCCTCGGTGGACTCATCGATGGCCCAGACCTTCGCGGTCGGCGCGTGACGAGCAAGCGTGAGCGCGATGGCACCGGAGCCAGTGCCGACATCCGCCACACGCACGAGGCGGCGCGCGGCCGGATGCGCGCGAACCGCGGCCAGCGCCGCTTCGACGAGCGTCTCAGTATCGGGGCGAGGGATGAGCACGCCTCGGCGCACGGCGAAGGTCATGCCGTAGAACTCGCGGCGTCCGAGGATGTACGCCAGCGGCTCGTGAGCGAGCCGACGCGCGATTGTGGCCTCGAACGTCTCGAGTGCGGCTGCGTCGGGTTCGTCGCTAACGCGCGCGAGCACAGCGGCACGAGTGAGGCCGGACGCCTCGGCGTACAGCACCTCAACCTCGAGGCGTGCCTCGTCGAGCGCGTCGTCGCAGCCTGCTTCGAGCAGGGCATGGGCGGCAGTCTGGAGATGTGCTCGCAGGATCGTCACGCGCTCATTGTTGGGTGCGAGGTCGCCCGGCGTCACTCGGACGCTGACGAGCGGGTCTGAGCACGCTTGTGGTATGACTGCGCCACGCACGGCGAGCACCGAACGGTGGCACCCGATGACGAGTCCCGATCCCACGACAGGCGCCTCCGCCGATGCCGCAACGGCGGTCGCAGCGCCACCTCCGAGTCGCTTCCGACTGCCTGCCGCCTTCGTCTCATTCGAGGACGCGGACTTTCGCTATCTCGGACTGTCGACGCTGGCGCTCGGGTTCGGGCAGTGGGCCCAGCAGATCGGGATGGCCTGGCTCGCGTACGACCTGACGGGGTCGGCGGTGCAGCTCGGGACGATCTCGGCGTTCCGTGCAGGGGTGGGGACGCTCACTGCGCCGCTCGGCGGTTACCTCGCGGACCGCTTCCCACGACGGCAGGTGATCATCTGGACGACCGCGTCGAGTGTGGTGCAGGCGGCACTGCTCGCGCTGCTGATCTTGAGTGGTGCGATCCAGCTCTGGCACGTCTACGTGCTCGCGTTCGCTGGTGGCGTGATCCAGTCGTTCACGCAGCCGGCACGACAGGCCTTCATCTTCGACATCTCGACGGACGAGACGTTAGCGAACGCGATCGCGATGAACTCGATCGTGCAGAACGTGGCGCGCATTGCGGCGCCGCCGCTGACCGGCGTGATGATCGCGGCATGGGGCAATGGCGCGCCGTTCGCGACGCTCGCGGGGACACAGGTGCTCGCGGTCGTGCTCACGATGTTCATCAGCAACAAGACACGCCAGCGCCCGATGCGAAACAACGGCAACGCGGTCGTTCAAATCGTCGAGGGTTTTACCGCCACCTGGCGCGATCGCCGGGTACTCGGTCTGATGATCGTGCACACCATCCCGACGCTACTCGTGGTGCCGTACCTGCCGTTCATCGCGCTGGTCTCACGAGACGTGCTGCATGAGGGCGCGAGCGGCTATGGCTGGCTCGCCTCGATGGCCGGGTGGGGAGCGGTGCTCGGGCTTGGCGTGCTGGCGTTCCTCGGCAATCCGAAGAACAAGGGTCTGCTGATGCTGGGCTGCTTCCTCGTCTACATCGTTGGCGTGCTCGTGTTCTCGTTCTCGCACAACTACGCGCTGTCGCTGGCCGCACTGGGCATCGGTGGCGTGTTCTCCTCGGTCGCGTTCGCACTGAACAACACGCTGCTGCAGATCGCGTCACCGAACGAAGTACGCGGGCGGATCATGGCGGTATGGCAGATGACGGCCGGTCTACAGCCACTCGGTGCGCTGCCGATGGGGCTACTGATCGAGCGCTATGGGCCTGAGATCGGCATGGGCTCGTTCATGGTGGTGGCGCTGGTGACGTTCGTCGTGTTCAGCGCGGCGTGGGGTTCCGTGCGACGCATGTAGCGTCGAGGCCAGACACGCGTTAGACGGCGGCGAGTGCCTCGGCCTGCTCGGCGACGGCGACGGCGTCGATCAGGTTGTCGATCTCGCCATCGAGGATGCGCGGCATCGAGTGCAGCGTGAGGTTCACGCGGTGATCGGTCACGCGATCCTGCGGGAAGTTGTACGTGCGGATCTTCTCGGAGCGGTCACCGGAGCCGACCTGAGCCTTGCGGTTGCCCGCCTGCAGGGCCGCAGCCTTCGCACGCTCGAGCTCGTAGATGCGGGCGCGCAGGACGGCTTCGGCCTTCGCACGGTTCTTGCCCTGTGAGCGCTCGTCCTGACACTGCACGACAATGCCGGTCGGCATGTGTGTCATGCGGATCGCGGTGGCGACCTTGTTCACGTTCTGACCACCGGCGCCGCCCGAGTGGAAGATGTCGATACGGACGTCGTTCCAGTTGATGTCCACATCCACCTCATCCACCTCAGGGAGGACGGCGACCGTGGCGGTCGAGGTGTGGATGCGGCCCTGGGCCTCGGTCTCGGGGACACGCTGCACGCGGTGCACGCCAGACTCGAACTTCAGGCGTGAGTACGCGCCTTTGCCGTGAACCTCGAACACGATTTCGCGGTAGCCACCGTTGCCGACTTCGGCGGTGTCGATGATCTCGGTCTGCCAACGCTGCCGCTCGGCGTAGCGCTGGTACATCTTGAAGAGGTCGCCAGCGAACAGCGCGGCTTCCTCGCCGCCGGTGCCAGCGCGGATCTCGACGATCACGTTTCGCTCGTCCGCGGGGTCACGCGGGAGGAGGGCGATCTTCAGCTGCTCTTCGAGCTCGAGTCGCTCGCCATCGAGGCGGGACTCTTCCTCGCGTCCGAGCTCGCGCATCTCCGCGTCGCTCTCGCTTGCCATGGCACGAGCGTCGGAGAGTGCAGCTTCTACCTCGAGATAGCGCCGGTAGACGGCGACCATGTCCTCGAGCGCCGCGCGCTCGCGCCCGAGCTCCTGGAGCTGCTTGGCGTCGGAAAGGACAGCCGGATCCGAGAGGAGACGCGTGATCTCCTCAAACCGGGCCAGAATGTCGCGGAGTCGTTCGAACATAGGTTCAGGATAGCAGGGGCGGGGTTAGCTCACCTTGAGCGCCGCCTCGACGGCTTCGGCGAAGGCGGCAGGCGCCGGACGGCAGCCACACTCCTGCGCGTGTGCGACGTGCCAGGCGATGCGGGCGGTGGGCCGCGGGGAGCGCGGGATCGGGTTTGCTGCGTGCCAGGCCGTGTTCATGGGCAACTCCTAGCGAAGCGCTTCGGCGAGGTGGTCAAACGCGACCTCACGCTGCTCGGCGTCCGTGACGTCGAGTGGCTTGAGCTGGACCACGTCTCTGGTGGCTTCATTCTCTCCAACGATGGCGATAAAGCGAGCATTGGCGCTCTCAGCGGCGCGGAAGTGGGCCCGCATCCCTCGGCCAGGGAAGCCGGCTCGGACAGCGAACCCCGCGGCACGGGCCCGACGAGCGGCGTGCATCGCGGCACCATTCACGGCTTCCCCGAGGGGCGCGACGTAGAGGTCTACGCGTGGCGCTTCCACAGCAGTGGGGCGGTCTTTCAAGTTTAACATAATACGCTCGATGCCGGTCGCGAAGCCGACGCCGGGCGTGTGCGGGCCGCCGAGCAGCTCGATCAGGCCGTCGTAGCGGCCGCCGGCACCGACGGTGGACTGGCCACCAGCGCCGGCCGGCTCGAACTCCCAGACAGTGCGGGCGTAGTAGTCGAGGCCGCGCACGATGCGCGGGTCCACTTCGTAGGTGACGTGGAGGGTGTCGAGCAGCGCTCGGACCTCCGTGAAGTGGGCTTCGTCACCCTCATCGAGGTAGTCGAGGATGCTCGGGACGGACTGCAGGGCCGGGTGCTCTGCATCCTCCTTGGAATCGAGGATGCGCAGCACGTTGGTCTCGAACCGCCGCTGCGAGTCACGAGAGAGCGTGGCCACGTGGGGCTCGAGGTGGGATCGGAGCGCCTCGACGTACCGGCGGCGCGTCTCCGCGGTGCCGATCGAGTTGATGCGCAGCTTCAAGTCACCCAGGCCTAGCTCTTCGTAGAGCGTGCGCTGGAGTTCAATCACCTCGACGTCGGCTGAGGGGGAGGCATCACCGATGCACTCGACGCCGAACTGCCAGAGCTGGCGGTAGCGGCCGGCCTGTGGGCGGTCATAGCGGAACATTGGGCCGAAGTAGCAGAGCCGCACAGGCTGGGGGCGGCTCGCCATGCCATGCTCGAGGTAGGCGCGGGCGACTGCTGCCGTGCCCTCCGGCCGTAGCGCGAGATGGTCGCCGCCGCGGTCATCGAACAGGTACATCTCCTTGGAGACGATGTCGCTCTCATCACCCACCGTGCGCAGGAAGACATGGCTGTCCTCGACGATTGGAGTCGAGATCAGGCGGTAGTCGAAGAGGCGCGCGACACGCTCTGCCGTGTCCCGGACGAAGCGCCAGAGCGCCTCATCCTCTGGGAGCAGGTCGTGCATGCCTCGTGGAGCTCGGAGGTCGGGCATCAGGGGAGTTTAGGCGTGCGAGGGGTGCCGCGCGAGGGTGGCTCCTCGGACGCCATGGAGGCCGGCTCGGGCGGCCAGCAGGCGCTCCACGGGAGTGCTACCGTAAACGGAATGGTTGTCTCCGAGCAGGCTCCCACAGGCGTCGAGGAGTTCTTCGCGACCCTCGATTCGTACCTCCCGGCTGACCGGGTGGCCAGCATCCGCGAGACCTACGAGTTCGCCTTCGCGTGCCATGACGGCCAGATGCGCGCCTCGGGCGAGCCGTACATCGTCCATCCGATCGCCGTCGCCCACCTCGTCGCCGAGCTGCATATGGACGTCGCCACCGTGCGCGCCGCGCTGTTGCACGACGTGGTCGAAGACTGCGGCATCAAGCCCGAGGAAATCTCGCGGAAGTTCTCACCGGACGTCGCCAAGCTCGTCGAGGGCGCGACGAAGATCGACCAGATCCCGACCACCTCGGGTCGTGCCTCGAACGTCGACGCCGAGACGCTCCGCAAGATGTTCGTCGCCATGGCCGAGGACGTGCGGGTCGTGATCATCAAGATCGCGGACCGACTCCACAACATGCGCACGCTCGAATGGCTCGGTCACGACCGGCAGGTGGCGATCGCTCGCGAGACGATGGATATCTACGCGCCGCTCGCTGCTCGTCTCGGCATCTATCAAATGAAGTGGGAGCTCGAGGACCACGCGTTCCACTACCTCGACCCGGAGGAGTACCGCCGCGTCACCGAGATGGTGAATGCACGCCGCGCGGAGCGCGAAGCATTCGTGGTGCGCGTTGAGCACGAGCTGCGTGACGCGCTCGAGGCCGCGCACGTCGACGCCGAGGTGAGCGGGCGCGTGAAGCACCTCTGGTCGATCAAAGAAAAGATGCAGCGCTACGCCGAGGACGGTAAGACGTTCGACCAGATCCATGATCTGCTGGCCGTGCGCATCCTCGTAAACACCATCCCGGAGTGCTACGGCGCACTGGGGATCGTCCATCAGATCTGGCATCCCTTGCCGGGTGGCTTCGATGACTACATCGCCAACCCCAAGGAGTCGATGTATCAGTCGCTGCACACCAACGTGCTCGGCACTGACGCACGACCGTTCGAGGTGCAGATCCGCACAAACGAGATGCACGAAGTCGCCGAGTATGGCGTCGCCGCCCACTGGCAGTACAAGGCTGAGCCGGGCAAGCGCGACCACAAGTACGAGGAGCGCATGTCATGGCTCCGCCACCTGATCGAGTGGCAGCAAGAGGCCTCGGGCACCGAGGACTTCCTGGAGTCGGTGAAGACCGACATCTTCCGCGACCAGGTCTTCGTCTACACACCGCAAGGTGACGTCCGCGTACTACCGACCGGATGCACGCCGATCGACTTCGCGTACCGAGTTCACACCGACCTCGGGCACCACTGCGTGGGCGCTCGTGTGAATGGCCGCCTTGTCCCGCTGACGACGAAGCTCAAGAACGGCGATGTGATCGAGATCATGCGCGGGCGCGCCGACAAGGGGCCCTCGCGCGACTGGCTGCTGACTGGACTGGGCTACCTCGGATCGAGTCACTCGCAGCAGAAGGTGCGTCAGTGGTTCCGCAAGGCCGAGCGTGGCGAGAACATTGCCCGCGGTCGTGACCTGCTCGAACGCGAGCGGAAGCGGCTTGGACTGTCCGACGTGCCGTCGGGGCTCGCGCGTGAAGTGGGCTACGACAACCTCGAGGACATGCTCGCGGCGATTGGCTACGGCGATGTCTCGCTGCAGCTGCTCGCGCAGCGCCTCGCCGAGCACGCACCGCCGGCACCGCCTGCGCCTGACAGCGGCGTCATTCGCAAGCCAAACGTTGGCAAGCCCGGTGTACGGGTGCTCGGTGAGGCTGGACTGCACGTCGTGATTGCGCGCTGCTGCACGCCGCTGCCCGGCGACGCAATCATCGGCTACATCACCCGCGCCCGAGGTGTAACCGTGCACCGCAGCGACTGCCGAAATGTTTCCAGCACCGACGAGATCGAACGCCTGGTCGAGTGCGACTGGGGAACCTCGGGCACTCTGTACGCGGCTGCGGTGACGGTGCGCGCCTGGGACCGTGTTGGTCTGCTGCGCGACATCAGCACGATGATCGCTGCGGAAGACGTGAACATGGTGGGCGTCCGCACACAGGAGCACGAGGCCGACCGCACCGTTACCACGCACATCACCCTGGAGACCCAGGGCCGCACGGAGGTCTCGCGACTGATGAGCCGCCTCGAGTCGATTCGAGGCGTGATCGCCGTGACGCGCGTGGACGAGTCCTAGCGGGTATTCTTCGTCCGTCCTCGCTCCACAGTTGAAGGCGTCTCAGGCATGCCCATCGCCCGTGTGCGTTCTGGCGCCATCGCTGGCATCGAGGGCATTCCGCTCGATGTCGAGGTGGACATCGGGCAGGGACTGCCGGCCTTCAATATCGTCGGCCTGCCCGACACCGCCGTTCAAGAAGCCAAAGAGCGCGTCAGAGCCGCCGTGAAGAACGCGGGCTTCGAATTCCCGCTGCGTCGCATCACGGTGAACCTCGCGCCGGCTGACGTACGCAAAGAAGGCCCAATCTACGACCTGCCGATCGCGGTCGGGGTGCTCGCCGCATCCGGGCAGCTGCACGAGAGCTTCGAGAACGTTGCGTTGCTCGGCGAGCTCTCGCTTGATGGGCATGTGCGACATGTCAGTGGCGTACTACCGCTGGCCGCGATGTGTGCGCAGGCCGGCATCGGACGGGTCGTCGTGCCCGCCTCGGATGTGGCGGAGGCGCAGCTGATTGCGGGCATCACCGTGCACGGCCTCGACTCGCTGTCACAGCTCGCGAAGGAGCCGATCGAGTGGTCGACCGCCTCGGAGGCAGTTGCCGAGGTCTACCCAACACTCGAGGTGAACGACCTCTCGATCGTGCAGGGCCAGGAGCACGTGAAGCGCGCCCTCGAGGTGGCCTGCGCGGGCGGACACAACGTGATGATGCAGGGACCTCCCGGCTCCGGTAAGACACTGCTCGCCCGCACGATGTCGAGCTTGCTACCGCCCTTGACTCCCCTCGAGGCGATCGAGGTCACGAAGGTGCATTCGGTCGCGGGACTGCTCGGACGCGGGCGACCGCTGATCCTCGATCGTCCGTTTCGAGCGCCGCACCACACGATCTCCCACGCCGGGCTCGTTGGTGGTGGCAGTCACATCCGCCCGGGCGAGGTGTCGCTCTCGCATCGTGGTGTGCTCTTTCTCGACGAGTTCCCCGAGTTCGGCCAGACCGCACTCGAGGCGTTGCGTGAGCCCCTCGAGTCGGGCGCGGTGACGATCTCGCGTGTGCGTGGCTCGGCGACGTTCCCGGCGGGATTCCTGCTTGTGGCGGCGATGAACCCGTGCCCCTGCGGCTACTACGGCGATGTGAAACGCGCCTGCACCTGCGCCGAGGCGACGGTCACGCGCTACCAGCGCCGCATCTCTGGACCACTGCTCGATCGCTTCGACCTCTTCGTCGAGGTGCCGCGTGTCGAGTACCAGGAACTGTCTGGCGACCCGTCGGGCGAGACCTCCGCGACGGTACGCGAGCGCGTGGCAATGGCTCGTGAGGTGCAGCAGGCGCGGCTGACTGGCACCCGTTTCGTGACCAACAGCGAGATGGGGCCGCTGGAGGTGCGCAAGTACTGCCAGCAGATGCTTGTGCCGCAGGCGCAGCCGTTGCTCGCGACGGCGATGGAACAGCTCGCGCTGTCGGCGCGGGCCTTCCATCGCATCCTGAAGGTGGCACGCACGATCGCTGACCTCGCAGGCTCCGAGATGATCGAGACGCCGCACCTCGCCGAGGCCGTGCAGTACCGACGTCGCAGTCGCGAGTAGCAATGCCGAGTCTCGACCACGTCCTGTGGATCGGTGGCGCGCAGTGGGCGGGGAAGACCTCGGTGGCTCAGGCGCTCGCCATGCGCTGCGGGCTGCTGCACTACTCGTACGACTACCACGACGCTCGGTCGCACCTCACGAAGGCAGCCGCTGATCCCACGCGCTACCCGTCGCGCGCCTCGATCGCGCGAGGCCTCGAGGACGGCACGTTTGGCGAGCGCTGGGTCGAGTGGTCAGGCGAGCAACTCGCCGACGACACACGCCAGAGTTTCGTCGAGCGCTTCAAGATGGTCCGCGATGAGATCGCGACACTCCCCGGGGATCCGTACGTTGTCGCAGAAGGTGTCGGCATCCGCCCCGAGCTGGTTGCGCCATACCTCGATGATCCGAGGCGTGCGGTGTTCCTCGTGCCGAGCGAGGAGTTCCGGATGCAGCAGGTCGAGACATTGCCGCGCGCCGGCCGGCTCGGTGCCGAGATCAGCGATCCGGAGCGAGGCCAGCGACATCGCCTCGAGCGGGACCGCATCCTCGCCGACGAAGTGATCTGGTATGCCGCGCTCGCCGGGTTACGAGTGATCCCTGTCGATGGTTCGAGGACGCTCAACGCCATCGTCGATGACATTGCTGAGCAGTTCGCGCCGTTCGTCCCGCACTGGCTCTACTAGGAGCCCGAGTTGGCGACGCCTACTCCTTCGGCACCTGCTCGCCGAGGTGAAAGTACTTGCCCGCGTGGTAAATCAGCGGGCTCGTGTCCGCGTCGTACTTCACCCACAGCGCTTCCGCTGTGAAGACGGTGTGATCGCCGAGCGGCTGGGTCGAGATCACCTTGCACTCGACGTTAAGCAGGCTGCCCTCGATCAACGGCGGGCGGATGAACTTGCCGGGGTACGTCGGAAACGCGGCCAGGCTCCATTTGTCGGTGTCGCGCATGCTGAACGACCCAGAGATGTGGCTAAGATTCGCCTGCTGGTCGGAACAGAAGCTCAGGCCAAACTCACCGGACTGCTCGATCATCGGGAACGTGACGTGGTGTGGGCCAACCGAGACGACGAAGTGCATTGGGCTGTGGGAGACCATCATCGCCCACTCGCAGGCCATGACATTGGCCTGGCCGTCCTCGTTCACGGCGGTGATGAGCGCGACGGTTGTGGCGGTCTGGCGCCAGACGCCGCGGCGGAACTCGCGGTCAGTGAATTCGTTGCCTTCGATGGTCACGAGGAACCTCGCATCCTGTCGCACAGTGCTTCGAGGCTCATCGTAGCGCGCTGAGCGGCCCGTCGCGGAGGGCCATTCGCGGCGTGGACGGGTAATGACCCGGCGGGTACGATCGCCTCTACGCCTTCGTAGCTCAGTGGATAGAGCACCGGCCTCCGAAGCCGGTGGCGCAGGTTCGAGTCCTGCCGAGGGCACCATTCGCATTCCCGCCCGCTCCCCGGGTCGGTGACACGGAGTAGGGGCGGCATGAGCGACGACCGACGACGACAGCAGCGTGCGGAGCAGGTGCGCCGCCGCCGCCAACAGCGACCGATGACGACCACCGCAGCGTCGGACATCAACGACATCGAGATGCCCGGCGTGTTCGGCTGGATGCAGC
>QWQU01000033.1 GCA_003670735.1 Chloroflexota bacterium
CTCGCCGTCGCGCTGATGCGGCACAGGCGCTCTCGCTGCAGCCCGTCGCGCAGGCGCGCGCAGTCGCTAGGGCGCTCGATGGCATCGATGCGGGCTTGCCGCGGCAACCGGGCCAGGTGTCGGCCGCGGACGCGATCGGTGTGAGTCGCTGGCGCACCGCCGGCTTCACCGGCTACGGCGTGAAGGTCGCGGTCGTCGACTTTGGGTTCGCGGGCTACGAGGGCTTCCTCGCCAACGGCCTGCCGCGCACCGTGCGCACTCGATCCTTCCGCGCTGACGGCGACCTGCAGTCCCGCGACGACCACGGCACGTCGGCCGCGCGCATCGTCTCGAGCATCGCGCCCGAGGCGGACCTCTATCTCGTGAACTTCTCGTCGGTCTCGGAGTTGTCGGCTGCGGTCGACTACCTGATCGCGGAGCGCGTGCAGGTCGTGTCGTTCTCGATCGGCTTCGCGCACAACGGGCCCGGCAACGGCACGGGCGTTGTCGATGACATCGTGTCGCGCGCGACCTCGGCCGGCATGTTCTGGTCGGTCGCCGCCGGCAACTGGGCGCAGCAGCACTGGGCCGGCACGTTCACCGATCGCAATGGCAACTCCGTCAACGAGTTCGCCCAGGGCATCGAGGAGCTCGGTCGCAACTACCGCGCCGAGGATCTGATCGTCGTGTCATTGCGCTGGGACGACCCGTGGGGTGCCTCGTGCAACGACTACGACCTCGAGCTGTTCGGTCCGGATGGCGCGCTGGTGAAGGCGTCGCGCAATGTGCAGAGCTGCAAGAGCGACCCCGTCGAGGGTATCTCGGTACTCGCGACACGTGACGGGCGCTACAAGGTGCGCGTGGTACGCGCAGGCGCGCAGCCGCGTCGCCTCGAAGTGCTGATGCTCGGCACGCCCGACCGTGGCGATGCGATCGACCTGCCCGTCGCCAGCGGATCGCTCTCGGAGCCGGCCGATGCGCGCGGCGTGTTCACGGTGGGCGCGATGGCCCCACTGTCGCCGCGCTCGCTCGCGGGCTTCTCGTCACGTGGGCCGACAACGGACGGACGTGCGAGGCCCGACCTCGTTTCGCCGACTGGCGCAGGGGCTGTGGGAGAGTTCGCATTCACCGGCACCAGTGCCGCTGCTCCGCATGTCGCCGGCGCGGCTGCGTTGCTGCTCGATGCATTGCCGCAGGCGGGCGCTGGGGAGCTTGCGAACCAGCTGCGTGGCCGGGCGCAGCGGCTGCCCGCGCCTGTGACTGATGCCGACGCCGGTGCGGGCGTGCTGGACCTCGGGACACTCTCGAACGTTGGTCCGGTACTGCCAGACGATGCGGCGCGCGCGACGCTCACTGACATCTCACCGGCCAACGCACCAATCACCGTCTACCGCTATCGCGGCCCCTCGGTGTACCCGGCGCGCTTCCTGCGCAATCTCACGCCGGGCCGCACGCCTACTGCTGTGTATCGCCTCGACTTCGGTCGCGGCCGCTTCGACGCCTTCGTTACGCGTGCGCCGAGTGTGGCCGACACGTTCGAGACGCTCACCGACGGTGATCTGTTGTTCGTGACCTTCGCGAAGTAGCGCGACGCACACCTCAATGGCCACACGACGAAGGCGGCGGGAGCACTCCCGCCGCCTTCGTCATGTGCACGCTCGTGGGATCGAGGCTGCTAGTTGCAGCGGCCCATGAACGGGGTGTTGCCCGAGATCTGGTTGCCGGGGTACTGGGCCATGAACGCCGCGTTGACGGCGGTGTTCGAGGTACCGGGGATGTAGATGACGAAGTTGCCACCGACGGTGGTCCAGAGTGCCAGCAGGCTGCTCGAGCAGCCCGTGGCCGCGACGAGCTGGTCGATGGTGCCGCCACCGAAGACGACCATGCCGCCATCAGCATCGAACGGGGGAATGCGACCGCTGACGATCATCCCGTTCGCCTGACCGCTGGTCGCGAACTGTGAGCCCGGAGCCGCGATCGTGGGCACCGGCGCGGCCGTCGTTGACCCAGTCGCGGCATAGGACGCGTAGATGTTCACTGCCTGGCAGGCGGACGTCGTGTTCTCGCGCGTCACGCTCGCCGCCGAGGTGCCCACGCCGGAGACGGTATAGCAGCCGTTCGCCGCAAGACCGTTGCCGATCTGCCCGGTGTTCGTGGTGGCGCTGGTCTGGATGCAGACCGAGGTCACGATCTGGCCTGCGCCGGCGTTGAAGCCGACGTTCCCGGTCGGGTTCGCCCAATAGCTTCCGGCCTGGCAGTCGGCCGCTTCGGCGGAGGTGGGATTACCGCCGGACGCAACCCCCAACATGAGGACTGCTACGGCGATTGAGCCGATGAGCACCAACAACTTACGCATCAATGTCTTGCCTTTCCTCGCGAGGTCGTGAGTACGACCTCGTGCTTGTGTGAGCACCGTAGGCGCGAGGTGGTTGCGGGCTGATGCAGCGTGCGCCCTGTGAGTTGCGAATGCACGACGTAAGTGTGGCGGTGCTGTAGCACGCATGGGTCTAAACGAACGGAAGAGATATCAGCGGCGGACGGTCGCCATATACGGCGACGCCAATGTTGAATCTTCCCTCACAGGCCGGAACGGGGCGCTGGAGTGGGAGTGCACGCAGGAGGCGGCCCGCGAGCCGCCTCCTGTTGCGATGCTTCGAGCCTTGAGCGTTAGGCGCACCTTCCGAGCAGCGGGGTGTTCGCAGGAATCGTGCCGCCAGGGTAGGCCGCGATGAAGTCCGCGTTCACCGCCGAGATCGTGGTGCCGGGCACGTAGGTGGCGAAGTTCCCATTGATGGTCACCCACAGCGCCATCGTTGCCGCCGGACAGCCGGTGGCGGTCACCAACTGCGCGATCGTGCCACCGCCGTAGACCGCCAGGCCGAAGGTGCCGGCTGCCTTCGGGATCGATCCGCTGGTGATGGTCCCGGTCGCCCCACCGGATGGCGTGCCGGTCGCCGTTGTCGTAGCGACGGCGGTAGCGGTCGCCGTCGGCGCTGCGGTGTACAAGGCGTAGATAGCGGTGGCTGCACAGCTAGCCGCGGTACTGGTCTTCGTTACAGACGCTGACGCCGTGCCGACACCAGTGACCGTGTAGCAGCCGCTCGGCGATACGCCGTTGCCGATCTGGCCACTGTTACTGCCCGCGAGCTGAATGCACACGGACGAGACTCGGAACGCCGTCCCGGCATTGAAGACAACGTTCCCTGTCGGGTTCGTCCACACCTGATCGGACTGGCATGGGGCTGTCGACACCGTAGTCGCGGTCGGCGTCGCTGTTGCGGTCTGTGCGGAAGCCGGGCTCTCCCCGATCGTGAAGGTGACGAGCAGCACCAATGCCGCGGTCACTAGGGCGCTCAGGATCAGCGTTCTTCGCATTGACCTCTCGCTTTCACACTCGAGGTCGGCATGGTGCTGCCTCGGCTTATTGGGTCACGCCTCAATGAGCGTGACTCGCCGAGTGTGGCTACAGCCGTGATTCAGAAGGGCGACGCGAAGTTGAGTTCGTGTGAGGAAGCGTGCGCTACGGGCGCGTGCGGTCGTCCGGCGTTGCGGTCGGTGTGGCCGTGCCGGTCGCAGTCGCACTCGGTGTGGCGGTTTTGGTCGGCGTCGCTGTCGCGGTAGCTGTGGGGCTCGGCGTTGCGGTCTTGGTCGGTGTTGCTGTGGCAGTAGCGGTCGTTGTCGGCGTCCCGTCTGCACCGAGGTAGCGCGCGGCGGCAACGACGCCGTCCTGCGTGGCGCGCTGTGCGGCGACGAGTGCGTCCTCGCTGCCGGCGGTGGGCTGCGCGGTGGCAAGGCTCGCGTTGCCGGAGGTCAGTGCCTTCTGGAAGGTGGCGACGTGTGCTCGCGACACGGAGGCGGGGGCGGTGTCGATCTTGTTGGCGACTGCCGCGCTCGATTCGGTGATGGTGCGGAGCAGCGGTGCGTCGACGGGCTCGCCCTGCAGGACGCGCGCGTTGAGCAGTGCGATCGCCTGCTGGATGCGGTCGAGCTCTGCGTCGGTGCTCGATGCGGTGAGGTTGGTTGCGGCCGCGGGGCTGCCCTCGCCAGTGGTGGGGGCGCCGACGTGCGGCGTGAAGAAGGCGAACGCGGCGATCGCTGCTGCGAGCGCTGCCGGTGCGAGCACGGCCCAGCGACGGCGCATGAACGGGACGAGGCCCGCCTGGCGCTGCGCAACGGCGTGCTGCGCCTGCTGCTCTTCGAGTGTGTGCAGGATGTAGGCGCGCGAGCGCGCACGGTACGACTGGAACGAGGTGGTCTGCATGGCGTCATCAAGCGCAGCGCGCAACTCACCAGCAGTGCGGACGAGCGAGACGAGCTCCGGGTCTTCGAGGGCGGAGATGGGCGCGGGCGAGCCGCCCTCGAGTGCATCGAGGACTTCAGCGAGACGGAGCGCTTCGCGCTCTTCCTCGCGTGTCACTTGCTCGTCATCGAAACCCGTCACCGTCGCTCCCGACTCAGCCTGCTGATCCCGACCGATGGATCTGACTGAAGTTGTTGTTCACGTCTGTGAGCAGCCGCTTCAGTCGCTGTACCCCTTTGTGCTGCAGCACTTTGACATTCGTCTCGTGCTTGCCCAGTGCCTCAGCGGTCTCTGCGACCGAGAGTCCGGAGGCGAAGCGCAGGAGGATGACCTCGCGCTGGGCTTCCGGAAGCTCGCGGACTGCCGCGAAGACCTCCTCGACTGTGATCTTCGTCTCAGTGAGCTCCTCAGGGCCACGTTGGTGATCCTGAATCGACTCATTGAGTTCCGAGGCCGTCCCGCGTGTGGCGACGCGGCGGTGGAACGAGACCACATGGTTGTGAGCGATGCGGAAGAGCCATGCCCCAAAGGGGATGCGCTCATTCGTACCGCTCGACCTGCCTGAGTCGTCGCCAGGGGCGCCGGCGGGTTGCCACTGGAACCCGTCAATCGCCCCGAGAACCTTGAGGAAGATTTCTTCCGCGAGGTCTTCGGCGTCCGTCTCATTGCCGACGCGGGTGAGGCAGTAGCGATACAGCCTCGGGAGATACGCGTCGTAGAGGAGGCCTAGGGCCTCCTGATCGCCTCGCCTGGCGCGGTCGACGAGCGACCACTCTTCGGCGGGAGACAGGCCTTCCGAGTAGGTGGAGTCCGTCACTGGTGCTCCGGCGGTTGTGTCGGGTGCCGCGAGGCTGCTGGCGACTTGAACGCTTGCGCGCCGTCTGCCGTTTTCGATGGTACTGCGGGTTGTCCGCAGCGCCTCGATGCGCCTCGCAGGGTTCCGCCTGTCCCTGCCGAGCACCCGGGCCGGTCACCCCTTGCTCGTAGATGAGAACACCGGCGGTGGATAAAGGTTAACGAGGCATGAGATCGAACTCGTAGTCGGACTCGGAGGTATGGACGCCGCTTCGCGGCGGAGGTGTTCGACCCACCTAGTGGGAGCGGGACGGCGTGAGGCTGTACCTCTTTCCTATCGGTGAGCCAAGCGGTTGGGTGGGAATTGCATAGGCAGTTTGTTTCACGTGAAACAAATGTTCTTCACAAGTGCCAATCGGGTGTTGCCAGTGTGACGTTTGAGGGTGTGCGGGGTGGAGCGGCGGAGGCTGGCGGGTGGGGCTGGCCGGGAAGCGGCAGCGACGGGTGAGAGCGGCGGAGAAGGGCGTTGGGAAATTTCTTTGGGGGGAGCGTTAACTCTCTCCGTCCGGTATCGTTCTCTCCTGTGTGCACCCCGGGCGCTTTGCGTCCGGGTGGGTGTTTCCCCGTGTGCGCATTATGGATGAAGAGGTTGGCCGAGGTCTGGGGAGTACGGGCGGCGTCGTTGGTGGCGCATCGCTCGAGCGGCGGCATCAGCATCGCCCGATGCTCTCACGTCCCGGTCCCAGTGAAGGAGGACGCCCGGGAAGAGCTCTCACAGCGTTCGATTAAGTATGCATAAGTCCTGGAGGACTGATTTGAGTCTGTTTAAGAATTTTGCGTGGAGCGGCGCTGCCGTCGTCCTCGCAGCTGTGTTGTCGCTGGGCCTGATGGCGCAGACGGCTCACGCGGCTGTGACGATCACGACGACGTTGACGTTCGCGGCACAGGCTTCGCCGACTGAGGCTGAGCTGAACGACGGTACTGCTTTGGCTGGTACGATGAGTACCGCCACTGGTACCTACGTGGGTTCGGCCACCAACCTGGTGCTCACCGAGACTGCGGCTGGGCAGATTGGCAACGGCACGCTGATCATCAACGTGCCGAGCGGCTGGCAGCTGCAGGACACTGGTACCTGCACTGTGGCTGCGGCTGTTGAAGTGACTTGTGTCCCGACGCTTAACGCCGCGGGTACGGTCCTGACTTGGACGATCGCTGGTGGCGCGTCGGCAGCGGCTCGTACGCTGACGAGTGGCAGCCTTGAGCTCCGCCCGCGCAGCAACACTGCGGCTGCGGGCAACTTCGTGCTCGACGCCGCGAGCACGGCCATCGGCGGCGTGTCCGGTCTCTCGGCCGGCCAGTCCGTCGGCTCGGTTGTTGCCATGACGGCGTACGCCGCTGACGCTGCTCCGTACTCGATCAACCTGTCGATGACCAACGGCACCACGCCGTGTGGCACGACGAACCCGGTGACCACGGTCGCCGCCACGACCGCGGCCGACGGCTCTGGCGCCCTGGCGCTGTGTGCCGCAGTCCGCGCGGCGAGCGGCAACCCGATTGTCGGCGCTCCGGTCACCTTCACGGTTTCGACCGGTGTGGTGAGCACGGGCACGTCGAAGACTGTTGTCGCGATCAGCAACTCCGCTGGTAACGCTTCGACCAACTACCGTGGTGGCGGCAACGTTGCCGGCTCTGACACGGCGATTGCGTCGAACACGCAGCTGAACGCTGTTGGCACGCTGGCGATCACGCTGACGGCTGCCACCGGTACCACCTCTTCCAAGGTGGTGTTGGTCGCTCCGTCGGTCCTGGCGCTCGGCCAGACCATTGCGCTCACCACCCCGAACTACCAGGCCCCGACGGCTTCCATTGGTACGTTCATGGCCGCACAGGTTCAGGACGCCTCTGGCCTGGGCGTGAACGCTCAGACGATCCTTGTGACCACGGACAAGGGCTTCGTCGTCGCCAGCCCGGCGTTCGGTGTCACCATCGCTACGGCGTGTGGCGCGAACGGTCAAGGCGGCACGGCAGTCTCGAAGTCGATCACTCTGACGACTGTTGGGACGGACAAGCTGACGTCCGGTGGTGCTAACACCCCCGGTGCAGCCGACTTCATCCTCTGCCCGGTGACATCGACGGTGGTTGATGCTCCTGGTAAGGCCACGATTACGGTTCAGAACATCTCGACGGCGATGGCGAACGCCACCTCGTCGGTGACGATCGCGAACCGCCCGGCGAAGGTCACGGCAGTGGCGAGCGGCAACGCTATCACCGCGACGGTGGTTGACGCTGCTGGCAACGTTGTTGCCGACGGCACGCCGATCCGCTTCACGATGTCGTCCAACGCCGGCGCCGTGTCCGTGGCCTGCACGACCTCCACGAACGGCGTTGCGTCGAGCGTGGTGGCCCTGATCGCTGCGACTGGTACGGTCATCGTGAGCTCCGACTGGAGTGAGACCGTCGGCGTGCAGGCGACCTGTGCTGCGGCTGGTGCGCAGCAGATCGCTGCTTCGGTCACGGTGCCTGGTGGCACCTCGACCGGTGGCACGACGACGACCCCGCCGGCACCCGGTGCTGGCTCGGTCTCGAGCGGCTCGATCCCCGCGGCTGGTGGCTTCGGCCTGATCGTTGCCTCTGGCAACATCACGGCTGTCGTGACTGCCACGGGTTGCCCGGCGGCTTCGATGGCGCTGTGGGCGACGGTCAACGGTAACTTCGTTACCTACGTCCCCGGCACCACGATCACCGCGGTCAACGCGGACTTCCTGGCGGCGTTCCCGGGCGGCATCCTGCCGGCCGGCACTCCGCTGATTGGTAAGTGCAAGTAGTCATCGAGGCGGCCTAGCCACCTCGCTGACGGACAAGCTTCCTCGACGCCTCGGGCTTCGGCCCGGGGCGCCGGGGTTGTGTAGCGTGTCGGCGGGGAGACCTGACTGACTCGAATGACTGCTTAAGGAGACACCTATGATTCTCAGCAAGGGACTGACCAAGCTTGGTCTGGTCGTTGCTGCCGCGGCGATCATGTTCACTGCGAGCATGAGCTTCGCTGGCACCACTGCGTCCGCGCAGACGCCTCCTGCCACCTTCTACGGGAAGGCCCTGAAGTCTGGCGACAAGATTGAACTGTTCATCGCCGGCAAGAGCTGTGGCACCGCCACGGCGAACGCCGCTGGTGAGTGGTCGGTCTCGGTTCCGACGACCGCGGCGTGCGCGCCGACGGCCGGCGCGGCCGTGACGGCAACGGTGAACGGCGCCGCCGTTTCGCTGAGCCCGGCTGCCACGTGGCAGGGCGGCGGTCTGCCCGCGGACGTTGCGAACGGCTACACCATCGGTGCTGCCGCTGCGGCAACCCCGGCCGGCACGGTGACGGCCCCGAAGACTGGTAACGCCGGTCTGCTGGGTGCTGGCTCTGACGCCGCGAGCCGCTGGCTGGTGCTTGGTGTTGCGATCGTCGCCCTCGGCGCCGTCGCTGGCACCCGTGCCTACGCTGGCCGCCAGGGCTAAGAGGGTATAGCGAGATGCAGAGCCAACTCGTCCGAGGCCTAGCCTCTGCCGTGTTTGGTGCTGCGCTGCTCGCTGGATCGCTCTTTTCGGGGGCCGGTTCCCGCGCTTCGGCGCAGGAACCGGCCTTCGTGTTGTATGGCAGGGTGTCGCCGATCGATGGGGTTCTCCCCGCGCGCGTTCGCGCGACCGTCGGTGATGTCGTGTGCGGCTCCGCCGACGTGAATCGGCAACCAGACGGCACCGGTTTCTATGCGCTGTCTGTCGTTTCGGCGGGCACCAAGACCGGATGTGGAACCCAGTTCGCTCTCATCCGAGTTCGTGCGATCCTTGGCGAGATTGACTCCGGCGACGTCGCTGCCCTCGCGGTGTGGCGTGCTGGCGAGGTTCAGCAGGTTGATCTTTCGGGAACACTGAGCGGCTCGTTCGTGGGTGCTCTGCCGGCTGGGCCAGGCCGTGCGCTCCTGCTCTGGACTGGCGAGTCTGGCGTGCCTGTTGAGCGCGCTCTTGCGACTCTTCCTCGCGCAGTGGAAGCCGCCTACCTGTGGGATGGGACGGTGTCGCCGTCGCGCTCCTACATCGTCGGTGCTCCGACTGAGGTACAGCGCTTCACGATCGTCGACAGCGGCGACGCGGTGATCGTCGACTTCCGCTAGCACTAGCGGTCACGCCACCCGGCCTGCCTCCGTCGTCCCCTCCTTTCTTCTCTTTCTTTCCTCTGACGGCTGCGCGCGCCTACGTCGCGGCGAGCCCGTGCAGCTCGTGATCGCTAACTACACACCGGGTGCGCAGCAGAGCGCACAGACATACGGTGTGGTTGATGCGGACGACATCGTGCTCGTCCGTGTAAAGTAGGCCTCGTCGGGGGCTCCTCGTTCTGTCCTCGGACATTTCGAACAGCACGCCCTTCGGGCGTGTCTTCATGTGTGACAGGTGGTGTCGCGTGATCCGAAAACAAGCCGCGTTTCTCGTGATGTTCGTGGCGGTCGCAGTGGCTCTCGTTCTTTCGGGTGTGCCTCGGTCGGCGCACGCCGGGACGAATCCAACGATCGGCGGCGTATCACCCTCAAGCGGGAGTGTTCTCGGTGGTACCCAGATCACGATTACGGGAAGTGACTTCTTGCCCGGGGCTGCGGTTTACATTGGTGGCGCGGCTGCTACTGGTGTCGTTGTGGCGAGTTCGACGCAGATCACGGCAACGACCCCACGCGGGATCACAGGCTCGGCGAATGTCCTGATCATTAACTCGGACGGTGGTGCGCGGACCCTGAACTCGGGCTTCTTCTACACCGAAGCCTCGAGTGCGCTCTCGATCAGCGGATTGAGTGCGGCGAGCGGGCCGATCCGTGGTGGCACTCCGCTCATTATTACCGGCACAGGGTTCTCGGGCACCGTTGTTACGTTTGGCGGAGCGCCAGCGACGGGCGTCCAAGTGCTGGGCCCGTCGTCGATCTCATTGCGCACGCCGCCTGGCGTCGCTGGAGCGGTGACCGTCGCGGTACGCAACGGGGATGGTACGACAGCGTCTCTGCCGAACGCGTTCACGTATGCGGGTGGCGGCCTCGAAGTGACTGGAGTCACTCCACTCGGTGGGCTCGTGGCGGGCGGGGCGGCGATGCGTATCTTCGGGTACGGATTCGCTGCGGGCTCCGCGGTGCTGGTTGGGGGCACGCCCGCAACGAACGTCGTCGTGGTGAATTCGACGCTGATCACGGCGACCTCGCCTGCCGGTGTCGTGGGGACGGTACCGGTGGTGGTGACTTCGGGCGGTGTGTCCGCCTCGATTCCTAACGCGTTCTCCTACCGCGCCACGGCGGCTGGTTCAGGGCTCGCAGTGGCTAGCATCGCGCCGGCCACTGGCTCAGCCGTGGGTGGTACGTCAGTAACCATTTCGGGTGCGGGGTTCAGCGGCGGAGCAGTGGTTTACTTCGGTGGTGTACCAGCATCGGACGCCTCGTCGCCTGGGCCGTCGACGATCACTGTGCGGACACCGCCGAATGTTGCCGGGGCAGTGCCCGTCACCGTGGTGAATAGCGATGGTTCCTCGGTGACGTTGAACAATGGGTTCACGTACGAGGGCAACAGTGGCTTCACGCTCTCCAGTGTTTCGCCCGCCTCAGGCGCGGCGAGTGGTGGAACAGTGCTCCTGCTATCGGGGGCCGGGTTCGTGAGTGGTGCGATGGTGACGGTGGGGGGCGTGAACGCCTCGAACGTGTGGGTGGTGGGAGATTCGCAGGTGTATGCGACGACGCCGGCTGGCGCGTCGGGGCCGGCGACGGTGACGGTGACGAACCCTGGTGGACTGAGCGCGTCGCTCGCGAGCAGCTTCACGTATGGCGCGGGTGGGACGACGCCTCCGCCGGCCTCGACGCCGACGGTGCCGCCCTCGAGCGGGACGAGCATCGGGTTCCCGCTGCCGGTGCGCGGCTTTGGGCTCGTGGTGTTCGGTGGCGGTAGCAACGCGGCACTGGTGAGCGCGAGCACGTGCACCTCGAGTTCGCTCGCGTTCTGGTCGACCAACGCGGGTGGCGACTTCGATGTGTACGTGCCGGGTGCGAGCATTGGTGCTGTGAACGAGGCGTGGAACGCGCGCTTTGCGAACGGGATTCCGGCGAGCACGCCGCTGATCGGGCGCTGCCAGTCGTAGGACGGAACGAATCGCGCACACACCTCGACCGTTCGAGGCGTGCGCGCGGTTCGGTTGAGCGCGCATGACGCAGGACGCTGACGAGTCGCCGCCGCGCATCGAAGAGGTGCACGAGGGCGAGCAGCTCGCGCCACCTCGTGATCCTGATCTTGTGGTGCTGGTGCGGAGCGTGCTCGACGGTGTCGTGACGCGGTACTGGGCGATGGTGCCACGCACGCTCGTGCGGCCGTTCGTGACTGACTACAACCCCTCGGCCTCGGCAACGTGGGCGCCCGTGTATCGACATGTCGTCGAGCAGATGCGACGTGGTGTGTACCAGAACCTGCTGACGTACCAGGTCGATGACATGTTCGTGGTGGGTGAGGACTACCTCGCGTATTACGCGTACCAGGAAGTCGCGCCCGAGTGGGTGCCCTGCTACATCCTCGGCGAGCCGAAGAGCTACGCGATTCGCGGCGTGCGGCTTGGGCCAGAGGAGCTCGCGCAGCGCGAGGCGCTCGAGCGTCATCGGGACTGGGAGCAGCTGCGGTGGCTCTACGAGTTCCATCAGCGCTCGGACATTCGGGAGCTGAACGGGTTTCCGCCGCTGGAGCCGCCGGCTGCGCGTGACTAGTGCGCGGTGGTTGCGAGCTCCTCGACGGCCGCGTTGAGCGGTGCCGGCGGCGGCGTGAAGACCATGAAGAGCGAGCCGAGCGCCGCGAGGATCGCGAGCGTGACGAAGGACAGCGTGTAGCTGCCGAACGCGTCATACGACATCGCGGCCAGCACTGGCGCGATCACCGCGGCGACGGTCACCACTGACGACGAGATGCCCATGATCGAGCCGAACGACTTCGCGCCGAAGTACTCGGCACGAATCGAGACGATCACTGGGACTCGAGCGCCCCAGGCGAGGCCATTGAGCAGTGCGAATGCGGCGATCATCCAGAGTGCCGTTGCGAACGCGAGCAAGATGAGTGCGACCGCGTGCATGAGCATGCAGAGGATGATCACGGCGCGTGACCCGATGCGGTCGCTGAGCCAGCCACCGAACGGGCGACCGATGAGGTTCGTCACGGTCTGAATGGTGACGAGGCCAGCCGCGGCCTGCAGCGAGTAGCCGAGGTTGCCCGTGGCGTGCGGCGTGAAGTGCACGGTGACCACGGAAACGACGAGCACCGACGCGGCGTGGGCGAGCGAGATGAACCAGAACGCGCGGGTGCGCATCGCTTCACGCGCGGTGAAGGACGGGGTGAGGTCGGGCGCGGTGCTGGCGGCGCTGGGTGTGCCGTCCGCGTCGAGCTCGATCGTCGCGCCATCGGGGAGCAGGCCGTACTCCTGCGGGCGGCGGCGCATGACCTGTGCCATCGGCAGGCCGATCACGAGCACGGCGATCGCCGAGATGTTCGCGACTGCTCGCCAGCCCCAGACCTCGAGCCCGATCACGACGACGGGCAGCAAGAGGCCGCCGACCGCGGTGCCAAGCAAGGCAACGCCCATCGCCATCGAACGCTTCTTGTCGAACCAGTTCACGATCGCGGTGGTGATCGAGAGGAAGCCGGCGAGCGAGGCGCCGATCGCCATGATGCCGAAGGCGACGTAGAAGCCGACGATCGAGTCGATGCGCGCGAAGTAGAAGAAGCCGCCAGCGAAGATCACCATGCCAACGCGCATCACGCTGCGGGGACCGAAGCGATCGATGAGCCAACCCTGGAGGGGGCCGAGCAAGCCCTCCTCCACGCGGACGGTGGAGAAGGCGCCGCTGAGTGCGGTGCGGCTCCAGCCGAAGTCGCGCTCGAGGAGCACGACGTAGGAGCCGAAGGCCTGTTGGAGCAGCCCGGCCGGCAAGGCCTGGAGGACGATGGCCGCGGCGACCATGTACCAGCCATAGAACGGGCGCTTGATGGTGGGGAAGCGCACGGGGTCTCCTCGAGGGGCGTTGGGGTGAGATTGCGTACTCTACCGGGCGGTCGGGCTAGCAGATTGCCGCACACGTGAGGGAGGTCGAGACTCGAACGATGCGGTTTCGACGCCCCTCGGTCGCGCAGGTATTCGTGGGATGGTGCATCGCCGTCATCCTGCTGCTGACGATCGTCGTGGTGCCGGCGGTGGCCGGCTTCGATGTGCCGCGAGCGACCCCGCAGGGCATCGGCGCGACGGTCGAGGGGCGTGTCACGCAGGTGCTGGAGCGCAGCACGACCTCTTCGCCGCGCGGTGAGATCGAGCACGAGCGGCTCGCGGTCGAGGTGTCGGGGAAGACCGTCACCGTGACGCGGGATCGCAGCCCGGACGACATCGGCGCACTACATGTCGAAGCTGGTGATCGGGTGCTGCTGACGACGGTGCAGGGGCCGGATGGGGATGCGTACCTGATCGTCGATCGCGTGCGCTCGAAGGCGCTGTGGATCCTCGGGCTGGCGTTCGTGATGATGGTGGTCGTGGCGGGGCGGGTGATCGGGGCGACCTCGATACTCGGGCTCGCGGCGAGTCTGCTCGTGATCATGCGGTTCGTGATCCCGGGGATGCTGTCGGGGCATGACCCGCGGATGATTGCGATGGTCGGTGCGTCGGTGATCATGCTGACGACGCTGTACATGGCGCACGGCATCAACCTGAAGACGACCGTGGCACTGGTAGGGACGGCGATCGCGCTCGTGTTCACGGTGGCGTTGAGCGCGTTTGCGATCTCGCTGGCGCAGCTGACGGGGATCGCCTCGGAGGACACGGCGACGCTGCAGGTGCTCGCAGCACAGCACGTCGATGCGACTGGTGTGCTGCTCGGCGGCATCGTGATTGGCGCGCTGGGGGTGCTGAACGACATCACGGTGGCGCAGGCCTCGGCGGTGTTCGAGCTGCGACAGGCGAACGCCTCGTTCACTGTGTTCGAGCTGTATCGACGCGCGATGAACGTGGGCCGCGATCACATCTCGGCGACGGTGAACACGCTGGTACTGGCGTATGCCGGTGCGTCGCTGCCGCTGCTGATGCTGCTGGCGCTGCAGGGCGAGCCGCTGGCGACCGAACTGAGCCGCGAGTTCATCGCGACCGAGGTGGTGCGCTCGCTGGTCGGCAGCATGGGGCTGATCGCGGCGGTACCGTTGACGACGGTCTGTGCTGTACTCGTGGCGGCTCGAGTCCGCTCCGACTCACTGGTCGAAGCGGACGGTTCGCACTCGCACCACCACTAGGACGCGGTGGCGAGCTCCGGCGTGCGCTCTTCTCGACGGTGACTGCCTTCGTGCACCAGCACCATGCCGGTGCCGCCGTCGACAGTGAGCATGTCGCCATCCTCGATGGCCCAGGTCGCGCGGCTGGCGCCGACGATGGTGGGGATGCGCGCCTCGCGGGCGGCGGTGGCGAGGTTGCTCAGCGAACCGCCGGCTTCGCAGACGAGCGCGCCGGCGAGGGC
>QWQU01000034.1 GCA_003670735.1 Chloroflexota bacterium
CGCCTACAACTCATGGCTGAATACCGGCTCGACTGCGCAGGGGAACTGCGGGAGAAACATCACCCACGAACCATCGCCGCCTACCTCGCGTAGGCGGCGGCTCTCTTCGGCTGCCAGGCAGTTCGGCGCTTCATATCCAGGTAGGCAGGTACAATTAGCCCCATGACTACAGCAGCCCGCACCGAGTACGAAGTCGTCATTGGGCTCGAGACGCACGTCCAGCTCAAGACCGAATCCAAGATGTTCTGCCCTTGCTCGTCGGCCTACTTCGACACCGATCCCAACACCCACGCCTGCCCCGTCTGCATGGGCATGCCCGGCATGCTCCCCGTCATCAACCGCAAGGCCGTCGAGTACACGATCCTTGCTGGCCTCGCGATGGGCTGCACCATCCCCGAGTACTCCAAGTTCGACCGCAAGAACTACCCGTACCCCGACCTCATGAAGGGCTACCAGATCTCGCAGTTCGACCAGCCGCTCTGCCTCGGCGGCGGACTGGAGATCGAGGCGGACGGCGAGACCCGCTACGTCCACCTGGAGCGCATCCACCTCGAAGAGGACACCGCCCGCAGCCTCCATCGCAACGACGGCATCGGTGAGGGCTACACCCTCCTCGACGTCAACCGCGCCGGCGTCCCCCTCATGGAGATCGTCACCACCCCTGACATGCGCTCCGCCGCGCAGGCCGTCGCCTACATGCGCAAGCTTCGTCAGGTCATCCGCTCCATCGGCGTCGGCGACGCTGATATGGAGAAGGGCGGCTTCCGCTGCGACGCCAACGTCTCCCTCCGCCCCTGGGGCTCGGAGACGCTCGGCGCCAAGGTCGAGGTCAAGAACATGAACTCGTTCCGCTCCGTGCAGCGGGCGATCGAAACCGAGATCGTGCGCCAGACCGCCATCCTCAACGCCGGCGGCACCATCGTGCAGGAGACCCGCGGCTTCGTGGACGCCACCGGCGAGACCCAGAGCCAGCGCTCCAAGGAAGGCGCGCACGACTACCGCTACTTCCCGGAGCCCGACCTCCCGCCGCTCAAGATCAGCACCGCCGAGGTGGACGCGCTCCGCGCCCGCCTGCCGGAGCTGCCCGACGCGCGCTCCGCGCGCTTCGAGTCGCAGTACGGCCTCACCACCGCCACCGCGAAGCTCCTCAACGAGACCCACGAGGAAGCCGACGCCTTCGAAGCGACCACCCGTCTCACCGCCGAGGGCGCGACTGGTGACGCCGTGCTCGCCCGTGCCCGGGCCGCTGCCAACTGGATCATCGGCGACCTCGCCCGCCTCCGCCGCGCCGAAGTCGGCGCCGAGCGCGCGTGGGACGAGATCCCCGTCACCCCCGCCCACATCGCCGAGCTCGTGAAGATCACCGAGGACGGCACGATCACCGGCACCACCGCCAAGCAGGTCTTGGACGTCGCCTTTGAAACTGGTCAGATGCCCTCAGCCATCGTTGCCGAGCGCGGACTCGCCCAGGTGAAGGACAGCGCCGAGATCGACCGTGTTGCCGCCGCCGTCATCGAAGCCAACCCCAAGCCCGTCGCCGACTACCAGGGCGGTAAGGCCACTGCCATCCAGTTCCTCGTCGGCCAGGTCATGCGCGAGCTCAAGGGCCGCGCCGACGCCACCGGAGCCGCCGAGGCCCTCCGCAAGCAGCTGGACGCCTAACGGTGGCTGAGGAGGGCCCCGCCGCCTCCGCCAAGATCGACGAGCTCATCGCCGACCTCGACGACTGGCGCGGCGAAACCCTCGCCCGCTGCCGCGAACTGATCCTCGCCGCCTCGAAAGACATCGAGGAGGAATGGAAGTGGGTGAAGCCCACCAACCCCGGCGTCCCCGTCTGGTCCGCCAACGGCGGCATCTGCACCGGCGAGACCTATAAGAATTATGTGAAGCTCACCTTCTTCAGGGGTGCCGCCCTCGAAGACCCCAAGAGCCTCTTCAACGCCAGCCTCACCGGAGGCACTCGACGCGCGATCGATATTCATGAGGGAGAGCAGCCCAACGCCACGGCCTTCAAGGCGTTGATCAAGGCAGCAGTGAAACTGAACGAGGCCTCCCCGGCCAAGAAGAAGCGCGCGTGACGAGCATTCAATCAATCGAGGCGTGCACCACGGGTTTGATTGACCGTCGAAAAAGAGACCCTCGTTTGACGGACACTCAATCAACCGCATACAACCGATCGAGGCGGGGCAGGGCGCGAGGCGACTGCCAATGAGTACATCCAACCTCACCAAGTGGCTCTACTTCGGCCTCGAGGTAAAGCGCTGGCTCTTCGTGCTCCTCATCGGCGTCGTCATCATGGCGCTCGGCTTCGCGTACATCCTCCGCGAGGTCTACGTCTCCTACACCTTCCCCGAGTGGGTCGGCACCCTGACGCTCCAGTTCATGCCTCGTTGGTCTCGAGGTTTGCTCTTCATCACCGTGGCAGCCGGGCTCACCCTCTACGGCGCGTGGCGCCTCAATACCTCCGTCGTCTCCGCCCTCCTCCCCGCCGAACGTCGAGATGACCTCGTGGAGCAGATCTACTCGAACCGCACCCAGGGTCGAGGCCCCAAGATCGTCGCCATCGGCGGCGGTACCGGCCTCTCGATGCTCCTCCGCGGCCTCAAGAAGTACACAAGCAACCTCACCGCCGTCGTCACCGTCGCCGATGACGGCGGCTCCAGCGGCCTGCTTCGTCGAGATATGCACGTCATCCCCCCAGGCGACATCCGCAACTGCATCGCCGCGCTCGCCGACGCCGAGCCCCTCGTCACCAAGCTCTTCCAGTACCGCTTCGACGAGCACGCCGGCGAGGGCATTGCCGGCCACTCCTTCGGCAACCTCTTCATCGTCGCCATGTCCGAGGTCACCGGCAGCATGGAGATCGCGATCCGCGAGACCTCACGCGTGCTCGCCGTGCGCGGCTCGATCCTGCCGTCCACGCTCGCCGACATCGCCCTCAGCGCCCACCTCGAGGACGGCCGCACCGTCCACGGTGAGTCCGAGATTCCCTACGCCGGCTCCCCCGTGAAGGACGTCTATATCGAGCCAGCCAGTGCGCCCGTGAACCCCGACGTCGTGCGCGCCTTCCGCGAGGCTGACCTGATCGTCCTTGGCCCCGGCTCGCTCTACACCTCGATCATGCCCAACCTGCTCGTGCGGGGTCTTTCTGACGCTCTCCTCGCCTCGAACGCCCACAAGGTCTACATCTCCAACGTCGCGACCCAACACGGCGAGACCGACGGCTACAACGCCGCCGAGCACTACGCCGCCATCCGTCGCCACCTCGGCGGCGTCGATGTCGTGAACGTGGTCCTCGCGAACAGCAACATCCCCGGCGAGGCCTTCCCCGACGAGTGGCAGTCCACCCCGGTGCTCGCCCCCGGCGACGCCGACTACGGTGGAGCCCGCCTCGTGCTGGCCGACCTCGTGTCCTCCGAGCTCCGCTATCGGCACGACTCCGAGCAGCTCGCCGCCGCCGTCATGCGCCAGTACTTCGAGCGCGACCTCCGAGTCTTCGCCGACGCCGCAGCCGCCGCCGTCGCCCCGACCAACGAGGTCGCCGCGCCATAACCCGAGGTGTCATCCGGCGCTTGCTCACGCCCCCTCCGGCGGGTAGCCTCACTCTCCTATGCAACTCAGAGATTTCCTCAGCGTCGGCCAAATCCTCATCTCCGTGGTGCTCAGCGTCCTTGTCCTGCTCCAGGTAAAGGGCACCGGCTTCGGTGCCTCCCTCGGCGGACAGGAGTCGCAGTTCCGCACCCGTCGAGGTGTGCAGCGGACGATGCACCGCATGACGATCGTCCTCGTCGCGGTGTTCCTCATCTTCTCCGCATGGAGCGTCGCCGCCTCCTAGCGAGGCCCGCCCTCCGCCTGTGGAGCGCAGCCGTCGATCACGCCTGCTCTATATCCCGCTGCTTGTCGGTGGCCTTGTCATGCTCACCGCCGGCTGGTTCTTCCTCGGTAGCCGAGCAGCCTCCGGCGGCGGCTCGTACGTCGAGGGCATCGTCGGTCGGCCCCAACACCCCACACCGCTCTTCCAGCGCGACAACGCCGTAGACGGCGATCTCGCCTCGCTCGTCTTCAGTGGGCTCACGCGCATCGACACGGACGGCACGCCGCACCCCGACCTTGCTGAGCGCTGGGAGGTCACACCGGATGGCCTGACCTACACGTTCCACCTGCGCGCGAACCTCGCCTGGCATGACGGTGCAGCGCTGACCTCGCAGGATGCTGCGTTCACGGTTGCAAGCGTGCAGGCGCCGGGCTTCCAGGGCTCATCGACGCTCGCCTCACGCTGGGCGAATGTGCTCGTGATCCTGCCCGACGAGCACACGATCGTGTATCGCCTCCCGCAGCCGTCCGCGTCGTTCCTCACTGTCGCGTCACTGGGCCTCGTGCCACGGCACCTGCTCGATGGCATCGGTGCCGCTCAGTTGATCAACGCACCCACCAGTCGATCGACAGTTGGCAGCGGTCCGTTCCGCCTGATCACGCTCGACGAGTCACACGCAGTGCTCGAGCCCAATTCGACGTTCTACCTCGGCGCTCCACGCCTCGACCGCATCGAGATCCGCTTCTACGTCGACGCGGCTGCCCTGGCCCGCGCAATCAACACGAGGCAAGTCTCTGCAGCGCTGCTCGACGAGACACCGTCCGAGGACGTGCTGCGCGCCGTGCTTCATCGCGACGACCTGCACTCCACGCCATTGGTCGAGGGCGCCTACGACATCCTCTACCTGAACAACCAGCGCGATCCGCTTACCGACACCGGCCTGCGCCGCGCCCTCACAGCGAGCATCGACCGCGCGGCACTGATCCCGAGCGACAGCCCGGCGCTCCCCGGAGACGGGCCGATCGTGCCCGGCTCGTGGGCGTACACGCAGGGCAACTGGTCGACGCCTGCACAGGCGCAAGGCCTGTTTGCTGCTGCCGGCTGGCGGCGCAACGCCAGTGGCCCGCTCGAACGTGACGGCAAGCGACTGACACTCGAGCTGCTCACGAACGATGCCCCTCGACGCGCGGCACTCGCCAATGCAATCGCCGCACAGCTCCGCACGCAAGGTGTCGAGGTAACCGTACGCACGCTCAGCACGAGCGAATTGCTGCGCGATCGCATCAATCCACGCAACTACGACCTGCTGCTCTTTGGTTGGCAGACCGACATCGACCCTGACCCCTACGGTGGCTGGCACACCTCGCAGATCGCCGCAGGTGGCCGCAACGTTTCGGGGTTCCACGACGACACTGCCGACAAGCTGCTGCAAGATGCACGGCGCACCCTGGACACCAACGAGCGACGAGGACTCTACAAGCAGTTCCTCACGCGCTTCGTCGATCTCGCTCCTTCAGTGGTGATTGCCTACCCGCGCCGCATCTACGTGCAGCCTTCGACGCTGCAAGGCGTGACGCCCACCGTCCTGTTCGACGCCGCCAGCCGCTTTCATGGCGCGTACCGCTGGGCGTTCGGCCGCCCTCGTTAGCGACGTGGTCGGTACCATCGAGTAATGCGAATCGTCTTCTTCGGATCGCCCGACTACGCGCTGCCCACACTGCGCAGTCTGCTCGCGCACGCTGATATCGAGGTGGTCGCGGTCGTGACTCAGCCGGCGCGTCCACGCGGCCGCAACGGCACGCCCGAGCCCACACCCATCGGCGCACTTGCTGCCGAGGTCGGCATCACGACATTCACACCGGAGCGCATCCGTCGTGACACGACCGCGATGATCGCTGCCCTCCGCCCCGACGTCGGTGTGCTCGCGGCATCGGGACACCTGCTGCCAACGCACATGCTCGAGGCATTCCCGCACGGCGTGCTGAATGTGCACGCCTCGTTGCTACCGAGGCATCGCGGGGCCTCGCCAGTTGCTGCGGCGATCCTCGATGGTGACGCCGAAGCAGGCGCATCGATCATGGTCGTGGTGCGCGAGCTCGACGCCGGCCCGGTGGTGTCCCGCATCACGACGGCCATTGATCCACTCGACACCGCTGGCACGCTCACCGACCGCATTGCAGTCCTCGGCGCGCGCGAGATGCTCGAGGTGCTGCCGGGCTGGGTTGCCGGCACGCGCAGCGCCGAGCCGCAGGACGAGACGCAGACCTCATACGCGCCCAAGCTGGCGAAGCCCGCTGGCGTGATCGACTGGTCGCGCGACGCCACCTCAATCTGGCGCCAGGTGCGTGCGTTCGAGCCGTGGCCGCTCGCCACCACCAGCTACGCAGGCAGCACCCTCACCATCCACGAAGCGTGGCCGCTCGATCTCACGAGCAGCGAGCCACCCGGCACCGTCATCGCCTCGGACCAGCTGCTCGACGCCACTATCCATGGCGATCGGCGCGCCGTCGCGGCGGTGGTCTGCGGCAGCGGCGCACTGGCGCTGCTCAACGTGCAGCGAGCCGGCAAGCGCGCGCTGGATATCGAGGAATATGCGCGCGGCGACCGAGGCTTCGTCGGTGCGCGCCTTGGCGCGTAGACTCGATCCATGACCCGTCACCTCCTCGACCTCTCAGCCGACGAGCTCGCTGCCCAAATCGCGGAGTGGGGTGAGCAGCGCTACCGCGCAGCGCAGATCTCGAAGTGGGCGCTTGCCCGCGGCGTGACTGACTTCGAGGCGATGACCGACCTCCCTGCCGCACTCCGCCAACGGCTGGCCGAGGCGTTTACGCTCGCCGCGCCGGCAGTGCTGACCTCGACCGCCGCAGACGACGGCGACACGCTCAAGGTGCTGCTCGACCTCGGCAATGGATCCGCCGTGGAGGCCGTGCGCATGCGCTACGACCCCGAGGAGCCCGGCGCGCGGGAGCGCACCACGGTGTGCGTCTCGACGCAGGTCGGATGCGCGATGGCATGCGTCTTCTGCGCGACCGGTCAGCAGGGTTTCACGCGCAACCTCACCCCGTCCGAGATCCTCGCGCAGGTGCTGCACTTCGCTCGCGAGGAGCGCGTGACCAACGTGGTCTTCATGGGCATGGGCGAGCCGCTCGCGAACACGGGCGCGACGCTGACCGCCGTGCACTGGCTCGTCTCACCAGACGGCCTCGACATGCGCGCGCGCGGCATCACGATCTCGACTGTCGGACTGCGCACCGGCATCAAGCGTCTCGCCGAAGAGCATCTCCAGGTCGGGCTCACGATCTCGTTACACGCGCCCGACGATGAGCTGCGGCACAAGCTGATCCCGACCTCCGCCGGCACCACCATCGCCGACCTCGTGCAAGCGGCGCGCGAGTACATCGCGACCACTGGTCGTCGCGTCACCTTCGCCTACGCACTGCTCGATGGCGTGAATGACAGCGAGGAGCAGGCGCGCATGCTCGCGAGTCGCATCCGCGGCATCCAGGCCCACGTGAACCTAATCCCGTACAACCCCACCGCCGGAGCGGGCCTGCGCCGCCCGTCGCGCGAGCGCGTGCGCGCGTTCCAGTTCGCGCTGCAGGAAGCCGGCATCAACGCAACCGTGCGCATCGAGCGTGGCGTCGAGATCGCCGCCGCATGTGGCCAGCTCCGCACCGACTACGCCGAGCGCCAGCGCATCGCCTTCGTCTAACGCCGACGACCTCCCGGACAAACAAACACCGCGCCCGAGAGGGCGCGGTGTTATATCTGATCGAACGTTCGAGGCTAGGAAGCCGGCTGCTCGCCCTCGGGCACTGCTGCTGCCTCGCTCGCCGCGCGGCCACCGCTGACACGAGCCAGCATGATGTCGCCGTTGGTCAGCACGCTGACGCCAGCCGGCAGCTTGAGGTCGGAGACCTTCACTTCCGACTCGAGCTCAGCGAGGCCATCGACGGAGATCTCGAGGTGGGTCGGCATCTGCGCCGGCAGTCCCTCGACGAGCACGTTGTCAAGGCCGTGGATGAGCACGCCCTTGTACATCGCGATTGCAGGAGCCTCGCCAGTCACAACGACCGGGAGGTGCGCCTGCATCGTTCGGTTCAGGTCGACCTGGTAGAAGTCGACGTGCTGGAGCGCCTGGTTCACGGGGTGGCGCTGCGTACTGCGAACGACCACCGAGCGCGGCGCGGACTCACCGGCAACCTCGAGGTTGACCAGCGTGTTCAGGCCGTGCGTGCGCAGCAGCGCAGCGGCGTCTCGAGTGACGATCTGGACGGCCGTCGACTCGATGTCTCGGCCATAGATGTTCGCGGGCACAACACCATTGCGGCGCAGGCGGGCGACAGACTTGCCGAGCGTTGTGCGCGGCTCAGCGGCGTAGGTATCTGGCATCGGATGATGCTCCTGTGGGTTCTAAGCAGTGAAAAGTGGGCCCAGATAGGTTAGTCGGGCCCACTTTCCTCGGTCAACCTCGCGGCAAGTTGGCCGCTAGCACTTCCCGATCAGGGCAGTGCCCGTCGGGACCGCGCCATCGGGGAACTGGGCCAGGAAGGCCGCGTTCACTGCGGCGATCGTCGTACCGGGGACATAGGTGACGAACGAGCCGCCGACGGTCGCAAAGAGCGACATCGAGGCTGCCGGGCAGCCGGTCGCGGTGACCACGTCGCCGATCTTGGCCTGCTGCAGCACCGCGACGATGCCAAAGCCGCCCGCCTTCGGAATCGAACCCGAAATCAAGTTCGAGGTGTTCCCAGCGACCGGCGTGGCAGTCGGGTTGGTCGTCGCCGTGCCACCGAGAGTGATCTTGTAGCCATTGGCGACGTCCGGGGGCGTGCCGCCAACCTTCCAGACCGGGGTCGGCGTCACGGTCGCAACGCTGCCGTTCACGGTGACCGAGGCCGTCGCACCTTCCGTCGGGAGGCACGAGGCGCCCGCCGCCACCGATACAGCCCACTCGAGGTTGCCGTTCACGGTCGCGGTCCCGCAGGTGGCGCCGCCGATCAGGACGGCGATCTTGTCACCAGCCACCAGCGGAGCACCCTTGCCGTAGAAGACGGCGGGCGCGCTCGACTGGGCCGAGACGGATTGAGGGGCGACTGCGAGCACCACGGCCGCGAACGCGGCCACCAGAGCAGCAGTGAGTGGGAACCAGCGCATAAGAGCTCCTCGCTCAGACACTTCGAATATTGAGCGCGGGAGTATAAGGCCGATTCGCGGCAAGGCGACCTGCGCAAACACCTGAGAACGCCCACAACGAACCGAATCGAGCTCGGTGCTGAGGCACAGGCGCGCAGATGAGTGGCGTACACTGAGCGAGCAACCGCCACCGTAACCCCGTGCGGAGCGAGCAGATGCCGGATCACGGCGAGCCCAGGGACCGACTCGAGCGAGAGATCAACGAGATCCTCCGAACATCGAGCAATTTCCACGCAGCCCAGCGCCGTAAGCGCACGCGGCAGCGGGCCTTCAACGACATCCTGGTGCAGGTCTCAGCGCGTCAGCGCGAGTTCATGCGCGCCATCGGCGGTCAATCGCTTTCGCAGCTGATGCTGCTGTCGTTCCTGATCATCCTCGGCTCATTCTTCTTCCGCAGCATCGTCCCGATCGCCTGGCCCTGGCTGATGTACGCAGGCGTCGTGCTTTTCCTCGCGACGTTCACGCTCATGGTGTTCGGCGGCGGCCGGAACCCCATGGCGGGCGTGCCGAGACAATACTGGCGCGGTCGAGAAATGGAACTCGGAGGCCCAACCCTCAGTCAGCGGCTCCGACGCTGGTGGGCAGGCCTCACACGCCGCTAACACCTTCCCGATACGCTGAGGTTGTCGCTCCCTCAACGAACGGCTGAGAGATGGCTCGAGCAGCCCGCATCACCCTCGCAAGCCTCGCGCTAACGCTGCTGCTCGCCGCCTGCAGCGGACAGACCACGACGAGTTCGACGCCAACGCCCACAACTGTCACCAGCGCGGTACCGACAGCCTCAACTGCCACGCCGACGGTCCTCGTTCGCTCCACACCCGAGGCAAGTCGCGCCATGGCGCATCTGCGCATGCTCGCCGGCACGATCGGCAACCGCCCCTTGACCCTCGAGGGCGAACGCAAGGCCGCCGAGTACATCCGCGCCCAACTTGAGCAGGCCGGCTACCGCGCCACGATCGAGCCGTTCGTGGTCGATGTTGCGACCGGCGGCTCAGCGAAGCTCATCCCCGACGGCGCACCCGAGGTCGAAGCCCAGCCAATGTCCGGCAGTCCGGATCGCTCAGCGAACGGGCCACTCATCGCGGCAGGACTCGGGCGCAGCGGCGAGTACGGAAGCACGTCAGCACGCGGCGCCGTCGTACTCGTCGATCGAGGTGAGACGCAGTTCGCCGAGAAGGCGCGCGTTGCACAGGACGCGGGTGCGGTCGGCCTGATCGTCGTCAACAACCAGGCCGGTGCGTTCCGAGGTGACCTCGGTAGCGCCCTCATCAGCATCCCCGTCATCTCCGCCGCCAACGAGGATCGCGCGGTACTACAGAGCTACGCCGCGTCCGGCCGCCGCGTCACCGTCTCGACAAAGACCGAACGATTGCAAGGCACGTCACAGAACGTCGTCGGCAAGCCGTCCGACGCGCCCTGCACCGCATACCTCGGTGCGCACTACGACTCGGTGACTGCTGGGCCCGGCGCGAACGACAACGGTTCGGGCACTTCGCTACTGCTCGAGCTCGCACGCGCGAGGCATCTCGACGGTGTGTGCGTGATTGCGTTCGGCTCCGAGGAAGTCGGACTGCTCGGCTCGCGCGCCTACGTGAAGGCACACAATGAGGTGCCGAATGCCCGCTTCATGCTCAACTTCGACATGGTCGCGAAGATCACGAGGCCTGCGCTGATCGGCGACGCCGACCTCGCCACTCGCGCCTCGAAGCTGCCGGAGGCGAGTGGGCTCAACCTTCGGCAGGTCACATCGCTCGGGCCGGGGGCATCGTCGGACTACGCGACGTTTCTGCAGGCGGGGGTGCCCGCACTGATGCTGTACTCCGGCGACGACCAGTTCATTCACACCGCGCAGGACGATGTCGCCAACACATCCGAGGCAGACATGGGCCGCTTCCTCACGCTCGCTGCCGCCGTGCTCGACATGCTGACGGCGCGCTGAGGTTGTTCAGCACTCGGAGTCGCGGCTACCATGCCGGCCCGCTCCCCCGAGCCGACAGTTATCCACACCACGCGGGGCTGAGCCCGCGCATCGAGGTCGCTATGCGCGTCACGCGCCACTCTCTCCTGTTCGCGGCTGCCTCGATCGGCGCGCTCGCACTCGGATGCTCGAACGGCAGCACGCCGCAGCCGGTGCCGGCGAACTCGCCAGTGACGATCACGACGGCGACGCCGTACGCGCAGCCGCCGCAGCCGACCATCGTGAACTCGAGCGGGCTCACGGCCGGCGCGAGCCCAACCCCGACCACCCGCGACGTGACCTACAAGATGGAAGCCGGCGACACGCTGCTGGCCCTCGCCTCGCGCTTCGGCTCGAGCGTCGAGGCAATCATGAAGCGCAACAACCTCTCTAGCCCGACCGAGCTCAAAATCGGCCAGGAGATCGTGATCCCGACGAACTCCACCGTCCTCGCGACGACCACGCCAACCGCCACCGCTACCCCGAGTGCGCCCCCCACGGCGACAGCGACCGTGCGGGCCACCGCGACCGCAACCAGCGTGGCGACGGCCACGGCGACCGCCTCGCCCCCGACCGTCCTCACCGTCTACACGGTCCAAAAGGGCGATAACTCGTTCGATATCGCCGGCAAGTTGGGTGTCAGCGTCGAGGATCTCGCAGCAGCCAACGGCAAGACCGTGGCCCAGCTGGCGGCGATTCAGATTGGCGACCAGCTCAACATCCCCCGCCCGCGCTAGCTGGAGGCTGCTCAGCCTCCAGAAGCCCGCATAACGGGCTCCTCAGACTGGCGCTGCACGCCTCGAACGCGGATACTCCGCCTCGACCCTGGAGCCCCCGACGCGGGGGGAGGAATGAGCACGGATGTCGTTCGACGAACAACTCGAATACTTGGCTGACCTGAAGCGGCGCGCAGCGCTCGGAGGCGGTCAAGACCGCATCGATGCGCAGCACGAGCGCGGCAAGATGACCGCCCGCGAGCGCATCGCAATGCTCGTAGACCCCGGCACGTTTGAGGAGATCGACGCACTGGCGGTCGACTGGTCCGAGAACGAATCCACAGTCGAGCGCGACTACGGCGAGGCTGTGGTCACCGGCTGGGGCCGCGTCGAAGGCCGACCGGTCTACGTCTACGCGCAGGACTTCACGCTCTTCGGCGGCTCGGTGTCGAAGGTCGTCGGCGAGAAGATCGCCAAGACCATGGACCTCGCTGTGAAGACTGGTGCACCGGTCGTCGGACTCAACGACTCCGGTGGGGCTCGTATCCAGGAGGGCGTTGACGCGCTCGCTGGCTACGGCGAGATCTTCATTCGCAACGTCCGGGCCTCGGGTGTCATCCCGCAGATCAGCGTGATCATGGGCCCATGTGCCGGTGGCGCTGTCTACTCGCCCGCGATCACTGACTTCATCTTCATGGTTGAGGGCACCTCGCAGATGTACATCACGGGCCCCGAGGTGATTGCGAGCGTCACTGGCGAGCGCACGACCTTCGAGGAGCTCGGTGGTGCGAAGTCGCACTCCGCGAAGTCGGGCGTTGCCCACTTCTCCGCTGCAGACGAGCAAGAATGCATCGACCAGGTGAAGCGCCTGCTCTCGTTCATCCCGTCCAACAACATGGACGACGCGCCGTACATCGACACCGGTGACGATCCGAACCGGTCGCTCGACGACATCCTGAGCATCGTCCCCGCCGAGGAGACACTGCCGTACGACGTCCGCGACGTCATTGAGCGGCTCGTCGACAACGGCGACTTTATCGAGGTCCACGAGTCGTTCGCGCAGAACATCGTTTGCGCGCTCGGCCGCATCGACGGTCACAGCGTGGGCGTCGTCGCGAACCAGCCGATGTACCTCGGTGGCGTGCTCGACATCGACTCGTCGCGCAAGGCCGCACGCTTCGTGCGCTTCTGTGACTCGTTCAACATCCCGGTCGTGACGCTCGTCGACGTGCCCGGCTACCTGCCGGGCGTCGCACAGGAGTACGGCGGAATCATCACCCACGGCGCGAAGCTGCTCTACGCATACGCCGAGGCAACCGTCCCGAAGATCACCGTCATCACCCGCAAGGGCTTTGGTGGCGCCTACGACGCGATGGGCTCGAAGCACCTCGGTGCCGACGTGAACTACGCGTGGCCGGGTGCTGCGATCGCCGTCATGGGTGGCGACCAGGCGGTCAACATCATCGGCCGTCGTGAGATTCAGGCCGCCGAGGACCAGGCCGCACGCCGCACTGAGCTCGTGCAGGACTACAAGCGCCGCTACGAGCACCCGTACATCGCGGCGGCCAAGGGTTACATCGACGACGTGATCGACCCGCGCCAGACGCGCTCGAAGATCGCGCACGCACTAGAGATGCTCCGCTCCAAGGCCGAGACACTTCCGGCCAAGAAGCACGGCAACATTCCGCTGTAACGCACGCCTGGGGATTCCGGCGGCAAGGGGGAGGCTCGAGATGGCGAAGATTCCGGTCAAGAACCCGGTCGTTGAACTCGACGGGGACGAGATGGCCCGCATCATGTGGGGCTTCATTCGTGAGAAGCTCGTGCTTCCCTACCTCGATGTCGACCTGAAGTACTACGACCTCGGCATGGAGTATCGCGACCAGACCGACGACCAGGTCACCATCGACGCCGCCGAGGCGATCAAGCAGTACGGCGTCGGCGTGAAGTGCGCGACGATCACCCCCGACGAGGCCCGCGTCGAAGAGTTCAAGCTCAAGAAGATGTGGCTCTCGCCGAACGGCACGATCCGCAACATTATCGGCGGCACTGTCTTCCGTGAGCCGATCATCTGCAGCAACGTCCCGCGGCTCGTGCCGGGTTGGACGCAGCCGATCGTCATCGGCCGTCACGCCTTCGGCGACCAGTACCGCGCTACCGACTTTAAGGTGCCGGGCCCCGGCACCCTCACCGCTCGCTTCACCCCCGCTGGTGGTGGCGAGCCGGTTGAGTACCAGGTCTTCGAGTTCAAGCAGCCCGGCATCGCGATGACGATGTACAACCTCGACGAGTCGATTCGTGGCTTCGCGCAGTCGTCGTTCAACTACGGCCTGCAGCGCGCTTGGCCGGTCTACCTCTCGACGAAGAACACGATCCTCAAGACCTACGACGGCCGCTTCAAGGACATCTTCCAGGAAGTGTTCGACGCCGAGTTCGCCGACCAGTTCAAGGCCAAGGGCATCTGGTACGAGCACCGCCTCATCGACGACCAGGTCGCGCAGGCGCTCAAGTCCAGCGGTGGCTTCGTCTGGGCCTGCAAGAACTATGACGGCGACGTGCAGTCCGACATCGTGGC
>QWQU01000035.1 GCA_003670735.1 Chloroflexota bacterium
CAGCACTGGTGGGGCGTCGATCGTGCGCGAGATGACGATCTCGCGGTCGGAGGTGGTGGTCATTGGCTGCTCCCCTGTGGTGGCTGCTTGAGGTCCTGCACGTACTCGTCGAGGCGGTCGAAGCTCGCGTTCCAGAACTGCTCGAAGCCACCGGTCCACTCGTGGAGTGGTCGCAACCCACCGGCGTCGAGGCTGTAGAGACGCTGCTTCCCCGACTGGCGGTCGCGCACCAGTCCGACCTCCCGGAGCACACGGAGGTGCTTCGAGGCACCGGGCTGGGTGATGCCGAGCTCCTGGGCAAGCTCGGTTACCGGCCGCTCACCCGCCCGCAGCAGCGCGAGGATGTCCCGACGCTGGGGCTCCGCGATCGCGTTGAAGACGTCTGAGGTCGTCGCTGCTCGTGCCATGGGCGAATCATATTCCTATATCGGAATGCGTAATCTGGGCCAGGTGATCTACGATTGATCTGCTCTCTGCGGGGCTTGCGAACCGGTAGATCATATGTTCTACTATCGCGGCTCCCCCACCGCGGAGGTTCTCGTGGTTGCCAGTTCGCACGTGATCGCACACCCCGTCGCGCTTTCTAAGAACGCTCGCACCGTGCTCGAGCGTCGGTACTTGCTGCGCGATTCCGCGGGCGTGGTGATCGAGACACCTGAGCAGCTGTTCGCCCGCGTGGCGGAAGCGATCGCACTGGTCGAGTCGGACTCGATGCGCGGTGCGTGGGCGCAGCGCTTCTACGACGCGATGGCAAGCCTGCGCTTCCTCCCGAACTCGCCCACGTTGATGAACGCCGGCACCGGCCGCGGCACTCTTGCCGCCTGCTTCGTGCTACCGGTCGAAGACTCGATGGAATCAATTATGTCCACCGCGCAGGCGGCGGCGATGGTGCAGAAGTTTGGTGGTGGCACCGGCTTCTCGTTCTCGCGACTGCGCGGTGTGGGCGAATCGATCGCGACGACACATGGCGCGGCGTGCGGGCCGGTGTCCGTGCTACAGCACTACGACGACGTGTCTCGCCTCGTGACGCAGGGCGGGAAGCGCGACGGCGCGAACATGGGCGTGCTACGCGTCGATCATCCCGATGTACGCGCGTTCATCCACGCGAAGGACGATGGCGTCACCGCGCAGCGCTTCAACATCTCGATCGCGGTCACTGATGCGTTCATGCAGGCGGCGGCGGACGGGCGCGAGTTCACACTGCGCGACCCACGCGACGGGACGCCTCGAGGCACGGTTGATGCGGCGGAGCTGCTCGACGAGATCGCGCGCTCCGCGTGGCTGACCGGCGATCCGGGGCTGCTGTTCCTCGACACGATTAACGCCTCGAACCCCACGCCCGCACTCGGAGCGATCGAGTCGACGAACCCGTGCGGCGAGGTGCCGTTGCTGCCGTGGGAGGCCTGCACGCTGGGGTCGATCAACGTGGCGCGGTTCTGGAATGCGGACGCGGGCGATCTCGATTGGGACGCACTGCGCGAGACGGTGACGCTCGGCATTCGCTTCCTGGACGACGTGGTCGAGGTAAACACGTTCCCGCTGCAGGAGATCGCTGACGCGGTCCGGGGCAACCGCAAGGTCGGCCTCGGAATGATGGGCTGGGCGGACCTGCTAATTGCCGCCGGGCTCGCGTATGACTCGGAGGCTGCGCTCGCACTCGCGGGCCGGCTCGCGCGCACGATTGGCGAGGCGGCTGATGCTGCCTCGGCGGCGCTGGGCGCGGAGAAGGGCGTGTTCCCGAACTGGGAGCGCTCGATCTACGTGGGCGGCGCGCGCTACCGCAACGCAACACGCACCTGCATCGCACCGACCGGCACGATCGCCATCATCGCTGGCGCGTCCTCGGGTATTGAGCCGTTGTTCTCGCTCGCCCACATGCGGCGGATGGGCGATGGCACCGTGCTCACCGAGGTCGCAACCGCTTTCGAGCAGACCGCGCGCGAGGGGAACTTCTTCAGACCCGAACTGATGGAAGCCCTTGCGCGCGGTGCTCGACTCAACGCGCGCGACGACGTGCCGCCCGAAGCGAAGCGCCGCTTCGTGACGGCGCACGAGGTGTCGTCGGAGTGGCACGTGCGGATGCAGGCTGCATTCCAGGCACACACCGACCTCGCGGTATCGAAGACCGTGAACATGCCGAACGAGGCGACGCCGGAGGATGTGCGCGCCTCGTATGTGCGTGCGCACGCGCTCGGGTGCAAGGGCGTGACGGTGTATCGCGACGGTTCGCGCGCGGTGCAGGTGCTCGCACACGAGATCGCGCCGAGGGCTGACTCGAACGCTGGTGCGCCGGTCGGCGAACCGTACCGACGGCGGCTGCCGGACGAGCGGCCGGCGGTGACGCACAAGTTCCGCGTGGGCGAGCAAGAGGGCTACATCACGGTCGGGCTGTTTGAGGACGGCACGCCGGGTGAGGTCTTCATCAAGATGGCGAAGGAGGGCTCGACGGTGTCGGGCCTGACCGACGCGGTGGCATTGCTCACCTCGGTCGCCCTGCAGTACGGCGTGACGATCGAGCGGCTGGCGGACAAGCTGGAGCACACGCGCTTCGAGCCATACGGCAGCACAGGCAACGCCGAGCTGCCGTTCGCGACGAGCATGCTCGACTACATCTTTCGCTGGCTGCGGCTGCACTTCGGCGAGTCCGGCACGAACTCGAAGGCTACGTCAGCCTCGGGCATTGCGTGTCCTGATTGCGGGCTGCAGCTCGCGTACGTCGAGCAGTGCTTGCTATGCGAGTCATGCGGATATAGCCGCTGCGGCTAGCAGTGTTCCTGCTCTTCGCCTGGCGGCTCATCGCCTGAGGTCACCGTCGGCGCTGCTTGAGCGCAGGAGCCGCATTCGCGGCTCGCAGGGGAGACCCCTGCACCCCCTCGGAATCTCCTCGCGCCGAGCGTGTAGGATTCTGCGCATGGGACTACTGCAAGACTTCAAAGCGGCTGCGGTCACTCGCACGCGCTACCCCGACGATCAATCGCTGAGCAATGCTGCGCTGTTCTCGCTGGTGCGGGACATGCCGTTCGAGCGCGCCTCGGCGCTCACGCCGGAGACGGTGGTCTCGGAGTGACGGGGGACGGCGCCGGGCAAGCACGTGCTGCTGCAGGGGCTGTACGAGGAGTTCGGCCTCGGGACGATGCTCATCTGCGGGCTGCACGAGTTCTCGCAGGCCTCGCATCCGTGGCTGCCGGCGCACCTGCTCGAGGACCTCGAGCGCAACGGGCCGGTGCGCGATGTGGCGATGTTCCTGCGCCTGCACACCAACGGTGACTGGATGACGATCGATGCGACGTGGCCGCTGGCTGCGGCACACCTCGGGCTGCCGGTGAACGAGCGGTTCGAAGAGAACCATGAGATGACGCTCGCGTGCGATCCGGACGAGGTCCATCACGTGCCGCCGCAGGCTGATCCGGAGGAGTTTGAGCAGATCATGATCGAGCGGTACATCGGCGACACGCTCGCGCGGCGCAACCGCTTTATCGATGACCTCGGTGCATGGCTCGCGCGCGAGATCGGCACGAGCAGCACGCACTCTTAGGGACGCACTCGTGAACGCTGCGTACTTTCGATTGCTGTTCGCGTACAACGCCACGGTCAACGCGCAGGCGCTTGAGGCTGCCTCGAACGTTGGTGATGTGCAGCTGCGCGCAACGATGCCGGGGCTGAGCCAGGACTCGATCTTCGGTGCGCTGGTGCACGTGCTCGGCACGGAAGAGGTATGGCTGAGTCGCTGGCTCGGCACGTCACCGAACTCGATGCTCGCGCCGGAGGATGTGCAGTCGTTCGAGGGGCTGCGCGAGCGCTGGGATGCGCACGCGGCACGCCTCGATGGATTCGTGGCCGGGCTGAACGATGCGGTCTGCGTCGCGACGCTCGAGTACGCGAACATGAGCGGCAAGCCGTTCTCGAACCCGCTGTACGAGCTGATGGCGCACGTGGTGAATCACGGCACGCAGTTCCGCGGCGAGGCGGCGGTTGGCCTCACCACGCTCGGGCACTCACCCGGCGACCTCGACCTGATCGCTTTTGTGCGTGGCAGCGACTGACCCACACCTGGGTGCACTGCCCTGCTGGCGGCACCACGTAGAGCCGATCACGTGATGATCCCCAGACGAGGCCGCCTTACTCCGCAGAAAGCACGCCGCGCGATCCCGCTCGTGGCTCTCGCGATCGCGCTCGTACTGATCGGCTGGTACTTCCACGTACTCACTGGAATGTGGGTGGCCGGGTTTGTGGTCGGCTTACTGCTCGTCTTGACGCTTTGCCTCGTGACCATCGCGTGGAAACAGCACAACACACGCGAGTAGCGCCGCCCAGCAGAGCCAAGGCCTACACTGGTTGCATGTCCTACGGATACGACCCGAAGAACCGCGTCAAAGAAGGCTCCTGGCAGGAGACGTGGATCTTCGTGCAGGCGGCGCTTGAGGTGATCGGGCCGCTGCTGGCGGTGTTCATGGCGATCATCATCGCGATCGTCATCTCGCTGGGGCTGCTACTGATCGATATCCGGCTGATGGTGATCCCCGGCTCGGTGGTCGCGGCGGGGCTGTTCTGGGTGTGGCGTCGCGAGAAGCGACAGCACGCCGCAGATGAGGCAGCGCTGCGCGACTGACGTCGCCTTGCACCGATCGAACGCACTTCTCAACTCCTCTAATGCATGGTGAAGGTCAGGCCCGTGAGCACTGAGGTGATCGAGCGCTATCTGGCGCTGGTGGCGAACCCTGACTCGACGCCGGCCGACTTCGACGACCTGCTGCACCCTCAGATGGTGTTCACGGAGCGGCCGAACATGTTCAGCCCCACCGGATCGGTGCGGCCTCGGGACGTGATGTTCGAGGGGATGGCGAAGGGCCGGACGATCCTCACCGGCCAGTCGTACGAGGTGCGCGAGCATCAGGTGGTGGACGAAACACATGTCGTGACGCGCGTGCCATGGCGAGGCGAGACCGCGATCGACCTCGGTGCCCTGCCGGCGGGGACGATGCTGCAGTGCGACTCGGCGATGTTCTTCGAGTTCCGGGACGGGCTGATCGTGGCGCAGGAGAACTTCGACTGCTTCGCGCCGCCGGTGCCGCCCGCCGGATAGCCGAGCGCTCAACGTTTCATTCTCGATTTCTGCCATTTGTTACTTGGATTCCGGTTGGCACTGCCTATCCTTTATGTCAGGGGGTGTTGCGAGCCAAGCGACGAATCCTCGCTCGCCGCTCGAGCGGCGCGCAGCGCCCCCGCCTTACGCCCCACACCTCGACACGACACCACTTCGCTCGTGCATTCGCGCCAGCGCTCGCCCGTTCGGCTCATCTCGTGGCGCGGTGCTGCGATGCGCTACCCTGAGGCCAATGACGACTACGACCACCCTTGCTGAGCGCCTCTCCGGCGTGCGTGCCCGCATCGACGCCGCGTGCGTCGCTGCCGGCCGTGATCCGGGCGAGGTGACGCTGGTGGGCGTCTCCAAGACTCACCCGGTCGAGGCGGTGCAGGACGCGGTGAACGCGGGCCTGCTGGACCTAGGCGAGAACTGGGAGCAGGAGCTGGTGCCGAAGGCCGAGGGGGTCGCGGCGCTGGGCCTCGCACCACGCTGGCACTTCATCGGTCACCTGCAGCGCAACAAGGTGCGCTCGGTGATCCCGCACATCGCCTCGCTGCACTCGCTCGACTCCGAGCGGCTGGCGGATGAACTCGAAACTCGGTTGGCGCAGGCGAACCTCGCGCCGCTTGAGTGCTTTATCGAGGTCAACGTCGCGGGCGAGGACAGCAAGACTGGCGTGGCGACCTCGGACGTCACGGCGCTCCTCGCACACGCGCGCACGCTGCCGCACCTGAACGTGGTCGGACTGATGACGGTCGCGCCGGACTCGCACGACGACGTCGAGGCGACGCGACCCGTGTTCCGCGAGCTGCGGACGATGGCGCACGACCTTGGCCTACCACAGCTCTCGATGGGCATGTCTAGCGATTACCTCGTGGCGATCGAGGAGGGTGCGACCCTCGTCCGGATCGGCACAGCGATCTTCGGCCCACGCCGGGTCTCATAAGCACACAGGAGCACGCGGTTGCGGATCGGCATCATCGGCGGCGGATTCATGGGCGAGGCGTTCCTGCGCGGGCTGCTGCGCAGCCTGGTGGCGACGCCGTCTGACATTGCGGTCGCCGAGGCGTCATCGGCTCGACGGACGGCACTGGGCGAGCACGGCGTGCGACTGACCGACGACGTGCAGTCGGCGTGCATCGGCGCAGACCTCGTATTGCTCGCGGTGAAGCCGCAGGACCTGCCGAGCGTGGCAGAGTCGATGCGCGGCGCGCTGGGCCCGAACGCGGTGCTGGTCTCGATCGCGGCGGGCGTGAAGCTCGAGACGCTGCAGCGACACAGCGGGCACCGCGCCAGCGTGCGCGTGATGCCGAACCTGCCAGCGGCGATCGGCGAGGGCGCTGCGGTGTTCCTCGCGGCATCCGAAGTGACTGATGCGCAGCGCGCGAATGTGCGCGCGGTGCTGAATGGCGTGGCGACAGCGGTGATCGAGGTCGTGGATGACGACGCGGTGGACCTCGCGACGGCCGTACATGGGTCCGGTCCGGCGTACATCTACCTCGTGATCGAGTCGATGATCGACGCGGCGGTGCGACTCGGCATGAAGCGGCCCGACGCGAGCGCGCTGGTGCTGGCGACGGTCGCGGGCTCCGCGAAGTACGCGATCGAGTCGGGGCAGCACCCGGCAGCGCTGCGGAACGCGGTCACCTCACCCGGTGGCACGACGGCGGCGGCACTGGCGGAGCTTGAGGCGGCCTCGATGCGCTCGGCGATCGATGACGCGATTGATGCTGCATATCTGCGCGCCCAGGAACTCGGAGACGATTAGTGGACATCGTCGCGTACCTCGCGAGCATCGTGAACATCTTTGTGAATGTGCTGATCTTCGCGATCTTCGCGCGGTCGCTGCTGTCGCGGTTCCCGATCGATAAGAACGGCTTCGTGTTCCAGGCACTGGATTCGGTAACCGATCCGATCCTCGTGCCGCTGCGCAAAGTGATCCCGCTGATCGGGATGATCGACATCACACCGATGGTGGCGATCTTCGTGCTGTTCGCGATCTCCTCGGCCCTAGCGGCGGCTTAGGCGACTCGTCGCCTCTCGCCCAGTGCTGTGGCTGCTCGGACGAGTGCATTCCTCGGTCTCTCCTTGCGTGGTCGTCGGCCTCTCGCTGCGAGGTAGGCGGAGTGCGTGCGCCTCGGACCTTCCAAGGCGAGGTCAGGAATTGTGCAGGTTGCTGCGCGAACTTTTGCACTAAAATGTCCGCCAGAGCGCTTGACGTTTCAGAACGCGCGTTCTAATCTCCCCTCAATGCGGTCGGGGGACCTCATTCCGGGCGGAAACTGAACCGACACATCCAGGAGACGAGCAATGGCGAGCCAGTCGCGAGTGACAGAGACCAACACCAACACCTCAAGCGACAAGCGTCGAGAAGACCTTGGCAAGGCGTTGGACCAGATCACGAAGGACTTCGGCAAGGGCGCGATCATGCGCCTGGGCGATGCCAGCGCGAAGATGAACGTCTCCGCCATCCCCACCGGCTCGCTCTCCCTCGATATCGCGCTCGGCATTGGTGGCATTCCGAAGGGCCGCATCACCGAGATCTACGGCCCTGAGTCGGCCGGTAAGTCCACGCTGGCACAGCACATCATTGCCCAGGCCCAGCGCGGCGGCGGCACAGCGGCTTACATCGACGTCGAGCACGCGCTCGACCCGGAGTACGCGGCCAACTGTGGCATCGACATCGAGAACCTCCTGATCTCGCAGCCGGACACCGGCGAGCAGGCGATGGAAATCGCCGAGGCGCTGATTCGCTCCAACGCGGTCGACATCGTGATCGTCGACTCGGTGGCGGCCCTGGTGCCGCGTGCTGAGATCGAGGGTGACATGGGCGACTCGCTGCCCGGTCTGCAGGCGCGCCTCATGTCGCAGGCGCTGCGCAAGCTCACCGGCGCCGTGGCGCGCTCGAACACTGCACTGGTCTTCATTAACCAGCTGCGCGAGAAGATTGGCGTGATGTTCGGCTCGCCGGAGACCACGCCGGGTGGCCGCGCGCTGAAGTTCTACTCGTCGGTGCGCATCGACATTCGCCGCGTGGAGTCCCTGAAGCAGGGCACGGTGATCATCGGCAACCGCGTGCGCTGCAAGGTCGTGAAGAACAAGACCGCGCCGCCGTTCCGCCAGGCTGAGTTCGACATTATGTTCACGGCTGAAGAGCACGGCATCAGCCGCGAAGGCGATATCATCGACCTGGCTGTGCAGTTCGAGGTCGTGAAGAAGCTCGGCTCCTTCTACTCCTACGGCGACCAGCGCCTCGGCCAGGGTCGCGAGGCCTCGAAGGGCTTCCTCCGCGACCACGAGGCGATGTCGGCCGAGATCGAAGAGAAGGTCCGCGCCGCGGCCGGTGTGAAGGGCTTCGAGCCCTCCGCTGAGAACGCTGGCGACACCATGCCCGAGGAGGTGGAGGACGAGCTGGAGGCGACTCCCGCCCTGTCGCTCGAGCTCTAGTCCACGCCCGGAAGCACCAGCCCGAGGGGGCGTCGGCCATGCGCCGGCGCCCCCTCGGCATATACGGGGAGTCCTCGACGAAGCGCACTGGTGGAGGCTCGGAGGGCGGTCGTCCCCTCCCCTGACCGGTGTTAGGATGGGTTCAGGCAGAGCGTCACTCGCTCGCCCCAACTGACCAATCCAGCGCGGCCCACCCTGCGCTGTCCCTGAACCGGAGCCCGCATGAACCTCGTGGAACTGATTGAGATCGTGATCGCGTTCGCGATCGGCGGCGGCGCGACTGTGCTCGCGCTGCGCCTCGGCGGTCGTGACGTGGTGCGCGACGCGCGCCGCTCGGCGGACCGCATCGTGGCCGAGGCCGAGGACAACCGCCGCGCGACCCAGATCGCCGGCGAAGACGACGCCCTGAAGTACAAGCGCCAGGCCGAAGAGGAGCTGCGTGAGCAGCGCCGCGAGGTTGGCCGTGGTGAGCGTCGCCTAGAGCAGCGCGAGGAAGCCCTCGAACGCCGCATGGAGCAGGCCGAGCGCGGTGAACAGTCGCTGCGCGACCGCCAGGCCCAGCTCGACCGTGCGGAGCAGACGATTGGCGAGCGCCAGGCTGAGGCCGAGGGCGAGCTCGCACGTGTGGCCGGGATGACGACTGAGGAAGCCCGCCAGATCCTGCTCGATAACCTCGAGATTGAGCTGCGCGACGAGTCTGCTCGCCGTGTGCGCCAGATGGAGACGACCGCGCGCAACGAGGCGGACACGCGAGCTCGCAAGACACTCGCGACCGTGATCCAGCGCATGACCTCGGAAATGACGGCGGAGACCACGGTCTCGGTCGTGCCGATTCCGTCGGACGAGGTGAAGGGCCGCATCATCGGCCGCGAGGGGCGCAACATCCGCGCCTTCGAGGCGGCAACTGGCTGTGACCTGATCATCGATGACACGCCCGAGGTGGTGACGGTCTCGGGGTTCGACCCGGTCCGCCGCGAGATCGCCCGTGTCGCACTCGCACGTCTGATCCAGGACGGCCGCATCCAGCCGACTCGCATCGAGGAAGCCGTCGAGCGCGCTCGCTCCGAGGTGGACCGTTCGATCCAGGAGGCCGGCGAGCAGGCGCTCGTCGACGCCGAGGTGACCGGCCTGCACCCCGAGATCGTGAAGACGCTCGGTCGCCTGCGCTTCCGCTACTCCTACGGCCAGAACCAGCTGCGCCACTGCATCGAGACCTCCTGGCTGGCCGCTGCGGTGGCCGCCGAGATTGGCGCTGACGTCGAGGTGGCTCGCCTTGGTGGCCTGCTGCACGACCTCGGCAAGGCCGTAGACCGCGAGCTGGAAGGTACGCACGCCGCGATCGGCGCTGACATCGCCAAGCGATTCGGGGTGCCTCGGGCGGTCGTGCACTGCATCGAAGCCCACCACGAGGAGATCAAGCCGGACACGACCGAAGCGTTCGTCGTGATGATCGCCGACGCGATCAGCGGCTCCCGCCCGGGTGCGCGCCGCGAGTCAGCTGACCAGTACATCCGCCGCCTTGAGTCGCTGGAGGCGATTGCGAACTCGTTCGACGGTGTCGAGCAGGCATTCGCCATCCAGGCTGGCCGCGAGGTACGTGTCGTCGTGCATCCGGAGGCCGTGGACGACCTCGGTGCTGCCCGTCTGGCGCGCGACGTGTCGAAGAAGATCGAGGAGACGATGCAGTACCCCGGTGAGATTCGCGTGACCGTCGTCCGTGAGACGCGGTCCACGGCGGTTGCTCACTAACGATGCGGGTACTGATGGTCGGCGATGTCGTCGGCCGTCCGGGGAGAGACGCGCTCCAGCAGCTGCTGCCTGAGCTCCGCGCGTCGCTCGCGATCGACCGGATCATCGTCAACGGCGAGAACGCCGCCGCCGGACGCGGGCTCACTGAGCAGATCGCGCGCCAGATGCTGCGGCTCGGCGTGGACGTCATTACCTCGGGCAACCACATCTTCGACGTGCGCGAGTTCGTGCCGGCACTCGACAACGACTGGCCCGTGCTTCGACCGGCGAACTACCCACCCGGCACGCCGGGGCGCGGAATGGTGCGCATCGACGGTCTGACGGTGATCAACCTGATGGGCCGCACGTTCATGCCAATGCCGCTGGACGACCCGTTCCGCGTTGCGGACGAGCTGCTCGATCAGGTGCCGGCCGACGACATCGTGCTGGTGGACTTCCACGCGGAAGCGACGAGCGAGAAGCAGGCGATCGCGTGGTACCTCGACGGTCGCGTCGCGGGGGTGGTGGGCACGCATACGCACGTGCCGACTGCTGACCAGCGCATCCTGCCGGGCGGCACAGCGATGTGCACCGACCTGGGGATGTGCGGCGCGCGCGACTCGATCATTGGTGACGACGTAAATGCGGTGCTGCACCGCTTCCTGACGAGCATGCCGACGCGCCTGCCGGTGGCCGATGGGCCGGTGGCGGTGCTGAACAGCGTGTTGATCGAGATCGACGAGCAAACACATCGCGCGGTCAGCATCGAACGCGTTGACCGCGAGTGCCTCGTCAGCATCTAGCCCACACGAGCAAGGAGCCCGCTTGAGCATCGGGGACTTTCACTGCCACTCGACGTGCAGCGACGGGCGACTGACGCCGACGCAACTGGTGGACCTCGCCGCATCGCGCGGGGTGCGGATCTTCGCGCTGAGTGACCATGACACGCTCGACGGCCAGACCGAGGCAGCCGAGGCGGCACGCCAGCACCCCGGCTTCACGCTGATCCCCGCGGTCGAGCTGTCCTGTGACGTTCCCGGCACCGAAGTACACATGCTCGGGCTGTTCGTGGACGTGACGAACGCGACGCTACTCGCGGAGCTCGAGCGCTTCCGTCGTGGGCGGGTCGAGCGCGCCGAGAAGATGGTCGAGGCACTCGCAGGCCTCGGTGCACCGATCGAGTGGTCGCGCGTACAGGAGATCGCTGGTGAGGCCTCGATTGGCCGACCGCACGTGGCGCACGCGCTGCTCGAGCGCGGGCATGTGCAGACCTTCGAGGAGGCGTTCGATCGCTTCCTCGGGCGCAACGGTCCGGCGTACTTCGAGCGCGAGAAGCTGACGCCACACGACGCGATCGCGCTGATCCGCTCCGCGGGTGGGCTGCCGATCTTTGCGCACCCCTCGTTCACGACGGACTACGAGGCGGTTGCGACCGACCTCGCGGCGCACGGGCTGTTCGGGATGGAGGTCTTCTACAAGGCCTACGCACCCGAGCTCGTCGAAGAGCTGCGCGCGCTGGCGGAGCGGCTGGGGCTGTTCACCTCGGGCGGCTCGGATTACCACGCGATCGATCGCAACGACGAGCGCATGCCGGGCGAGATTCCGCTGCCGGATGCGGTGGCACTCGCGATGCTCGAGCGCGCGCGTGCGGAAGGCTGCCGCGTGCCGGAGCCGAAGACCGCGTGACCACCGAGACGTCGCCCGGCGCGGGCACGGTCGTCTACTGCGCGCGTCATCCCTCGACGGAGACGGAGTTGCGCTGCGGGCGCTGTGAGACGCCGATCTGCCCGCGCTGCCTGGTCTACACGCCGGGTGGCACACGCTGCCCGGACTGCGCGCAGCTGCGGCGGCCGGTGATGTACGAGCTACATGCGCTCGACTTCGTGAAGGCAGGCGGGGTCTCGATCGCGCTCGCGGGCGTGCTCGGGTTTCTCGGCGCGATTCTGCTCCGGCCGGGCGGGGGCGGATTCTTCGGACTGATGATTGGCGTGCTGGCCGGCGTCGGTGCGGGCTCGCTCGTGGCGGAGGCGATCACGCGCGTGACTCATGGGAAGCGCGGGCTGCCGATGCAGCTGATCGCGGCGACGGCGATCGTGGGCGCGTGGCTGCTGCGCCTCACGCTCGCGGGAGCCCTGCCGTTCTTGCTGATGGACTTGGTGGGCGCAATCGCGATGGTGGTCGCCGTCGCGGCCTCGTGGCAGCGGCTGTCGTAGCTGGGCCTGAGTCGGGTCGGACGACCTAGCGCATCTTGTCGACGACGGTCAGGAGCACGAGCAGGCCAATGCACGTGGCGGAGACCAGCGCGATGCGCTTGAGCTCATCGACCATGTACGGGGCCTCACGCTCGACGAGGCGGGCCGGGCGGCTCAGGCGCTGCGTCGAGCTGGCCTCGTGGACCTCGTGCTCAGCGGGCGCGCCGTCGTAGGTCGGGCGCGGCGGCAGTGAGCGGCGGCGGGCGGCGAGGCGGCGTGGCGTGGGTTCTGGCACGGTTTGTGTCTCCTGCAGCCAGTGTAGGCCCCACCTGCCACAGGCGCATCGCGGCGGTGCCGTTGACCCGTGCGGGGGTGCCCCGTTAGCATGATTCACACGCGGCCCCGTAGTGTAGCGGTTTAACACGCCACCCTGTCACGGTGGAGACCGTCGGTTCGAATCCGATCGGGGTCGCCAATCCCAAACCTTTATCGCCCCGCCTCCCGACTCGGCGACGAGTTGGAATAGGCTCGCAAAGTCATTCTTCGGCTGGACTCGGGCGATTGTGCCGTTCCGCACATCGACGCGAACGCCGTTCAACGTGACGCGAACGGCATCGAATATCTGGTTTGTAACTGCGCAAGGCATCACTGCGCGATGGAGCAAGATTGACTCGAAACTATTTACGATTTCTGCGCATCGCGGTACTGATCGGCGCATTTGCTGTGGCAGGACTGCTCGTGAGTACACGTTCAGCGAGCGCTGCACCTGCTAACTTGGCGATAACTCCAACAACTTGTTCGACGGCTGGCGGGACGGTACTGACTATCACCGGTACCGGGTTTGCCGCCACACCGACAGTGGAGTTCGGTGTCGGTTTCCCCAATCCCACAGTCGTCACCGCGCCGAACGTCACGTTCGTAAGTTCCACGCAGATTACGGTCATCGCGCCCGCGCGAGCCGCTGGCAACTCGGCCATGATGGTCACGAACCCCGATGGGAGTCTTGATTCGCTCAACCCCGGATGTATGTATGTTGCGCCCACACCAACAGGATCAATAGGCGGACGACTTATTCCGCAATCGAATTATTCGTTCCCGATGGCTTGTGTGGATGGCACGTCAATCTTCGGGCGGTTGCCGAACAAGAAGCTGATCGAGCGAGGCGGCTCGTTCTCGAATAGCACCGCCACCGCGTCTACCACGAACTCAGGGGGAGAGGGCTACGGATATTCGGTCTCGATCAAGGGTGACTCTAATCAAGCGGCGCCCACGCTTTTTGAGTCCCCTAAACCCCAGTCCAATTACGCCGTACTGCAGTCAGTAGATTCGCTCAGTGCCTTGGACATCTGCGATGGAACTGGTTGCCCGCTAAAGGTGCTGACTGCGTTTTCGTATCAGGTGCTCACTGCGGCTGAGATGCTCACAGCTGAAGCGCTCCAAAAAGGCGAAGTTGCCAGTGCCAGCGCACCGGTAGCCACACTGAATTCTTCCACGATTGTTAAGAACGTGACGATAACCGTTACCGATCTATCGCTGGATCAGCAGAGATCATTTATCGGACTGCGCCGCTGGACGGAAAACAATTGGACGTTGGTGGATGAAACTGTAGTAGCGAACTCGACTGACACATCGAGGATGGGGATGACACTATCTACTATTGCAAGCGCTAAGCTTCCGTTTGGGGTCTATGCAGTCGTTTATTCCGATCCGAAATGCAACAGCGCCACGCCACCCACTGGCACGCTACCAAACG
>QWQU01000036.1 GCA_003670735.1 Chloroflexota bacterium
CGCCTCTGCTGTTACTCGGGCCATCGCCAGTGCGAGCAGCGCATCGACTCGAGGCTGCGTGGGCGCGCCAGCGCGGCGCATCGCCACCAGCACGCGCTCGGCCACCTGTGGCCCACGTCGCACGCCGCTCGCCTCGTCGGCCTCTGCCACGCCCGGCGGCAGCACGCTCCAGCCAAGGCCGAGCTCGACCATCTGCCGCAGCACCTGCGGGTTCGCACTCTCGAGGCTGACCCGGGGCTGAATCCCGCGCCGCGCCAGTCCGGCATCGATCAGCCCACGTGTCCGCGAACCCGGCTCGTACAACGCCCAGTCCGCGTCGGCGGGTGGCGTGCTCGCGTCGTGCGTGCCCGGCGGCGCATACAGATGCAGCGGCTCGCGCAGCACCTCGACACCCACGAGGTCGGCATCGGCTGGTCCGATCGCGAACACGATGTCGAGCTCGAACGCCCGCAGCCCTGCGACCAGCGCCGAGGACGTATCAACGCGTAGCTGGAGGTCCACGCCCGGATGCTGCTCGCGGTAGCCACGGATCACGTTCGGCAGCACGTAGAGGCTGGCCGCGTCGATCATCCCGACGCGCAGCGTCCCGGTCTCGCCGCCCGCGCGGGCCGCGAGGCGGTCACGCAGCTCGCCCGCCTCGGCGAGCACACGCTCCGCGAACGCGAGCACTTCGGTGCCGTCCTCGGTGATCCGGCGCTGGCGGCCGGCCGGCTCGAACAGCGGCACGCCTACACGCCGCTCCAGCTCGCTCAGCGCCTGGGAGAGCGCGGGCTGGCTCATCCCCAGCGCAGCCGCCGCCGCTGTGTAGGAAGCCCCTCGCGCCGCCTCGCGGAGGTACGCGAGCTGGCGGAGGGTGACCCCGCCGAGCAGCTCCTCGCCGGTCAGCAACTCATTGGTCATACCAATGAGTCTAATTCAACTTGTGGATTAGTCGAATATGTACACTGGTCGTACTGTCGATCAGCAGAGCGCATCGATCCGAGCGCCATACGTAAGGGAGCTCCATGCCCGACAACAACGGCAAGATCAACGTAGCCATCATCGGCGTCGGCAACTGCGCCTCGTCCCTGGTACAGGGCGTCGAGTTCTACAAGAACGCCGAAGAGGGCGACACCATCCCCGGCCTGATGCACCCGGTGCTGGGCGGCTACCACATCAAGGACATCAACTTCGTCGCCGCCTTCGATGTCGACGCCACCAAGGTCGGCAAGGACCTCTCCCAGGCGATCGAGGGCGGCCTGAACAACACCATCAAGTTCCAGGACGTCCCGAACACGGGCGTCACCGTCGAGCGCGGCATGACCCACGACGGCCTGGGCAAGTACCTCTCGCAGGTCATCACCAAGGCCCCCGGCCAGACGGCCGACATCGTGAAGATCCTCAAGGACACCAAGACCGACGTCGTCATCAACTACCTCCCGGTCGGTTCCGAGGAGGCCACGAAGTGGTACGTGGAGCAGGTGCTGGCCGCCGGCTGCGCCTTCGTGAACTGCATCCCCGTCTTCATCGCTCGCGAGGAGTACTGGGGCAACCGCTTCCGCGAGGCTGGTCTGCCGATCGTCGGTGACGACATCAAGTCGCAGGTCGGCGCGACGATCATCCACCGCACGCTCGTCCGCCTCTTCCAGGACCGCGGCGTGAAGCTCGACCGCACGTACCAGCTGAACGTCGGCGGCAACACCGACTTCATGAACATGCTCGAGCGAGAGCGCCTCGAGTCCAAGAAGATCTCGAAGACCAACGCGGTCGTCTCGCAGATCGACGGCATCCCGCTGCCGGACACAGACGTTCACGTCGGCCCGTCCGACTACGTGCCGTGGCTGACCGACAAGAAGCTGGCCTTCATCCGCCTCGAAGGCACGACCTTCGGCAACGTCCCCCTCAACGTCGAGCTCAAGCTCGAGGACTGGGACAGCCCGAACTCGGCCGGCGTCGTGATCGACGCGGTGCGCTGCGCCAAGCTGGCGCTGGACCGCGGCATCGGTGGCCCGCTGCTGGAGCCGTCGGCGTACTTCATGAAGTCGCCGCCGAAGCAGGTCCACGACGACATCGCGCGTGACGAGCTTGAGGCGTTCATCGCGGGCTAGGCTCATCGCGGGAACACGGACGCACCAGTAGACTCGCGGCGATGCTGTACCGACTGTTTCGCATCGCCAGCGCGCTCGCACAGGCGGCGCCGCTCCCAGTGGCCTATCGGGTCGCTGAGGTCTGCGGCGCCGCCGTCTATTACCTGTGGTCTGGCGGCCGGCGGCGCTGCATCCAGAACATGCGCCATGTGCTGGGCCCGAACGCCCCGCAGCACGCCGTGGAGCACCTCGCGCGCCGCTCCTTCGCCAACTACGCCGTCTACCTGATCGACTTCCTGCGCTTCACCGAGGTCGATGCGCCCGAGGTAGACCGCCGCGTGCTCTTCGACGGCTGGTCGCCCCTCGACGCCGCACGCGAGGACCGCGGCATCGTCTTCGTAACGATGCACTACGGGAACTGGGACCTCGGCGCCGCCGCCGTCGCCCAGCACGGCACGCCGATCTCGGTGATTGCCGACACCTTCGCCGATGCACGGCTGAATGACCTCGTGCTGGGTTCGAGGCGTGCCCTGGGCATGGAGATCATCCCCGCCGAGCGGATGGGTCCGAGCATCCTCCGCGCGCTCAAGAACCGGAACATCGTCGCGATGCTGATCGATGTTCCCCCCGCCAACGAGGGCGTCGAGGTCGAGTTCTTCGGCGAGACCATCGCCGTGCACGGCGGCCCCGCCCGCATCGCCCTCCGGGCCAACGCCAACGTCGTCGCCGCACTCGTCGCGCGCGAGGACGAGCACAGCGACCGCGTGCAGCCAGTGCTCGCACCGGTGCCGTTCACTCCGAGCGGCGACCTCGAGCGTGACGTGCGAGACCTCACGCAGGCGATCATGCGCGCCCTCGAACCCCTCGTCGCGAGGCAGCCCGAGCAGTGGTACATCTTCCGTTCGCTCTGGCTCGCTGACCGTGCGCCGCTGACCGCCTCGACCGCTCCCGCGTCCGCGCACTAACCTCGACTCCCATGTCGTACTCGAACGCGATTCCCACCCCGCCGCTGCGTGACCGGCTGCGCACGCCGAAGCTACTCGCGCTGTGGCTGCTGGTGCGCGTCGCTCGCCGTGCGCCGCTCCGGCTGCTCTACGCCGTCAGCGACATCCTCGGCACACTCGCCTGGGCGGCCACGCCTCAACTGCGCGAGGTGACACGCGACCACATGCGGCACGTCCTCGGCTCGGATGCGTCGAGTGCGCGCATCGACCGCGCCGCGCGTGGCTGCGTGCGCAGCGCCGTGCGCTACTACGCCGACTTCGCCTACGGCGCGAACCACGTCCCCCGCCCATTCGAGTCATCCGAGGGACTCGAGCACATCACCCGAGCGTCCGAGGCCGGTCGTGGCGTGATCATCCTCTCGGCACACCTCGGCAACCCCGAATCGATCTCGTACGCGACGGCCGCGCTCGGCCTCGACCTGCTGATCCTCACTGAGCCGCTGCAGCCGCACGCTGTACACGACTTCGTGCACGCCATCCGCGCCATCGCCGCGCCGGGTGTGCGTTATGTCCCCGCCGACCTCGGCGGTGTGCGCGCGGCACTCGAGCACCTCCGCAGCGGCGGTGCGCTGGCCGTGCTCGGCGACCGGGACGTGCTCGGCAATGGCGACCCATTGACCTTCTTTGGCGAGCGCGCACGCCTGCCCGGTGGCATCGCCGACCTCGCGTTGCGCACTGGCGCCGCCGTCGTCCCCGGCGTCGCCCTCCGCACCGCCCGAGGTGGCATCCGTGCCGTCGTCCACCCCCCGCTCGACCTCGCTGGCCTCGACCGCGAGCACGCGCGAGTCCGCATCGCGCGTGCGCTGGAGGCGGGCATCACCCTTGCCCCTGACCAGTGGTTCCCGCTCAGCCCCATCTGGGACGGCCTCGCGACGTAATACCTCCACAAATCAGCCAGAAACGCGGGCGTACAATCCCTCTCGATGACGGATGCAGCGCCTGCTCCCCGCTTCGGAGCCGCCGACCTCCACCTCCACACCTCGCACGGTGACGGCATGGTCGACGCACCCACACTGCTCGACCACATCGAGTCCCGCACCGACCTCGACGTGATCGCGATCACCGACCACGACGACATCCGCGGCGCCCTGATCGCGCGCGAGCATCACGCCGCCGGCAACTACCGCTTCGAGCTCATCACGGGCCTCGAGCTCACGACGCGCAGCGGCCACCTGCTCGCGCTCTTCGTGGACGTCCCGCTCGCGCCCCTGCGACCGCTCGCCGAGACGATCGCGGCGATCCACCGCGCCGGTGGCCTCGCGGTGATCCCACACCCGATGTCGTACCTCACGCGCTCGATCGGCCAGCGCGCGCTCGAGTCCGCCCTCGAACTCCACGATCCCGAGGTGACCCCCGACGCAATCGAGCTCGCCAACCCCTCGCCTGCCGGCCGCGTCACGGCGCAGAAGGCGATGCGCCTCAACCGCGAGCAGTACCACCTCGCCGAGACCGGCAGCAGCGACACCCACTTCCCAGAGGAAGCCGGCACCGCACGCACGCTCTTCCCCGGCCACACCTCGGAAGCGCTGCGCGATGCGATCCGCGCGCGCACAACTCGTGCCCTGATGCTGCAGCCGGTCTCGCTGCGCTCGATTGGCTTCCGTCGCCTCGCCGCGCAGCAGGTGCGCGGCCTCGCCACGACCCCGCGCGAGGTCGCCCGCTACCAGTGGCGTCGCCTCCGAGGCCGGAACGAGGCGGTTCGATGAGAATCGCGCTCGTCTCGCCCTACGACTGGCTGACGCCGGGTGGCGTGAACCGCCACGTGGACCAGCTCGCTGACCACCTCACCGGGGCCGGCCACTACGTGCGTATCCTCGCCCCCGCCAGTGACGAGGTGCACGACCCGCGCGTGATCACTGCCGGGCGCCCAGTCTCGATCCCCGCCTCGGGCTCCACGGTGCGCATCTCGCTCGACCCGCTGCTCGGCCGCCGCGTGCGGCGCACCCTCGAGGAGGAGCAGTTCGACGTCGTCCACGTCCACGAGCCGCTGATGCCGAGCCTGCCCATCCAGGTGCTGCGGAATTCGAGGAAGGCCAATCCGAACGTCGTGAACGTCGGCACCTTCCACGCTCGCAAGGACGGCGGAAACCGGCTCTACGGCTACGGACGGGTGCTCCTGAAGCGCTGGTTCCGGGAGCTGGACGGCAAGATTGCAGTCTCCCCGCCGGCTGCTACCTACGTGGAGCATTACTTCCCCGGCTATTACAACGTGATCCCGAACGGCGTGGACATCGAGCGCTGGGAAGACCCGGCGCTGGAACCCTTCCCCGAGTTCGAGGACGATGCGATCAACATCCTCTACGTCGGTCGCGCTGAGAAGCGAAAGGGCCTGCCCTATCTCATTCGAGCCTTCGGCATCGTCAACGCTCGCACTCCCAACACCCGCCTCATCGTGGTCGGGCGCGAGTCGCGACGCTGGGACCGCTACCGGTTCATCGAGGACACACGCCCCGGCGTGGTCTTCCGTGGCGCCGTCCCTAATGCCGAGCTGCCGAGGTACCACCGCAGCGCCGACATCTTCTGCTCACCCGCGACCGGCAATGAGTCGCAGGGCATCGTCCTGCTTGAGGCGATGGCCGCGCGCCTGCCTGTCGTCGCCTCCAACATCGATGGGTACGCGTCCGTGCTGACCGAGGGCGTCGAGGGCAACCTCGTCCCGCCGCAGGACGTGATCGCGCTCGCGGATGCGCTCACGGCGCTCGTGAACGACCCGGCGCGTCGTGCGCAGATGGCTGCCGCCGGCAGACTGCGCGCCGAGGACTACTCGTGGCCGCGCATCACCGCGCGGCTGCTCGCGTACTACGCGCGCCTGCGCGACGCCCAGGGCGCCGTGGGCATCGCCCGCACACGCGAGCGAGCGGCAGCGTGGCACGCATGAGCATCAGACTGCTCCCGGCTCGCCCGCCTGCGGCGATCGTCATGCCGATCGTGCGCGTGCTCGCGCTCGTCGGCGTGACGCCGGCGATGCTCACCGTGGGCGGCGTGATCGGCAACGTGATCGCCGGCTTCCTCGTCGCATGGGATCAGCTCTTTGCCGCCGGTGTCGTCTCGCTGATCTTCAGCGGCCTCGACATGCTCGACGGCGCACTCGCGCGTCACACAGGCCGAGCGACCCGCGAGGGCGCACTGCTCGACTCGACCCTCGACCGTGTCTCCGAGGCCGCCGTGCTGATCGGCATCGGCGTCTACGGCTTCCATCACGACAGCAAAGAGTTCGTGATCCTCGCCTTCATCGCGATCGTCGGATCGCTGATGGTTTCGTACGTGCGAGCGCGTGCCGAGGGTCTCGGCATCACGCTCACCGATGGCATGTTCACCCGTGCCGAGCGTGTCGTCCTCGTGAGCATCATGCTCATCCTCGGCCAGCTGCCGTGGGTGATCCGAGGCGGCCTGTGGATCCTCGCCGTCCTCACGACACTGACAGCGCTGCAGCGCTTCTTCATCGCGTCGCGCCGCCTGCGCCAGGAGCCACCCGTATGACCTCGAGCAACCAGACACAGTTCCAGTTCGACCACGCGCAGCAGGAGACGATCGGCGAGATCTTCGACGAGCGCATGGAGCTACCGGTCTCGATCGAAGTGTGGGCGCGCAAGGACGACACGATCGTCCGCACCGACAAACCCGCCTGCCCACACTGCCAGGACACGCTGCGCCTCGCGCGCATGCTCGCCTCGCTGCACCCCGGTCTGACCGTGACCTGGTACGACATCGACAAGTTCGAGAAGCGCGCCACCGAGGCCGGCATCGAGCGCGCCCCGCTCACGATCCTGCGAGGTCGCAACGGCCGGGAGATGCGCATCCTCGGCTTCTGGACCGGCGCCCTCTTCCCCGCGATCGTCGACATCATCACGTACCTCAGCCGCGAGGAGTCGCCGTACTCGGAGGCCAGCAGGGCCATCATCGACTCGCTCGATCGCGACATCGATCTGCAGGTCTACGGCGCGATCTATGACCAGCTCTCGGCGCAGATGCTGCGCATGACCGGCGCGCTCGCCGCCCAGTCACGACACTTCCGAGTGCAATTCACCGAGCTCGTCGGCGCACAGGACATCGCCCTCCAGAAGGAGATCGCCGATATCCCTGTGATGGTGCTCGACAACACGCGCTACCTCGGCGTGTGGGACGAGCAGTCCCTCATGCAGCAGCTCGAGCACCTGATCGCTGGCCGACCAGTGATCGTGACTCCGCCGCAGACCGGCACCGTGCCCTACTACAGCGAAGCTGACATCGAGCACATGGCCACCCAACAAGCCGCCGAGGCTGCCGCCACGAGCAACGAGCCGCCTCGTACCGCTAGCGGCCTCTACCTGCCCAGCTAGCGACGACGCACGCGCACACAGAAGAGCCCAGCGTTGCCGCTGGGCTCTTCGTTTGTTGCTATCGAGCTGAACTCGAACGCTGCTACTTGCGACGCATCATCATGAACGCGCCACCACCCAGCGCGAGCGCCACGACGACCGTCGCGCCCAGCACTGCGATCGCCACGCCACTGCTCGGCCCAGCGCTCGCGGTGTTGCCCGAGTCGCTTGAGGTGCCACCGGCGTCGCCGGACACAGCCGTCGCACCGGTCACGACGCCGCCACCACTCGGCACACCGAGCGGCGCCACCGTGCCGGTCACAGCCGCAGCGGCCGCCGCAGTAGCGCGAGGTGATGCGGCGACCGGCTTCAGGCCATTCTTCGCGCGCCACGCGTTGTACAGGCCGTCCTGGTCGAGGTTGTAGACCTTCAACAGCGCGTCATCGATCCGCGCGCCTGCATAGATCGTGCGGTACAGGTCAGCGAACTTCGGCTGCCCGTACGTGTCGACCATGAACTTCACGACCGACCACGACTGCCCGTAGAACAGGTTCACGAGCGACGGCTGCGAGGTCGGCGAGTTGATCGAGGTCAACGGCAGCGTCTGATCCGCCGCGATGCCGAGCTGCAAACCGCTGCGGTACTCCGGCCCCGGATCGAGCTGCGCGTACACCGCCGTGCCCTCGTCGAGCCACGACGGCACACCAACGAACGGGCCGTCGCCAGCAACGTGCGTGACGATGTGTGCCGTCTCGTGGCGCACCACATCGCGGTTGTTCGCGAAGACAAGGATCAGGTCAGGACCAACGCGCTGGCCGCCCGTCTGCACCTGCGCATCGAACGCGGAGGAGCGCGGCTGCTTCGCCGCCCGGCCTTCGTCCTCGCTGCGGTACACGATCAACCGGATCGGGTACTTCACCTGCACTTCGAGGAGCTTGTTGTTGTCGTCCAGCGATGACTTGGACGACTGCAGCGCTGTTGCAGCGGCCGCGTCGTTGTTCCCGTACCAGTACACCGTGACCTGACCGTCCGACTGCGACTTCCACTCGTAGCGCCCGTCCAGGAACAGGTAGTCCGAGTCCACCGTCGTCGTCGAGCCCGAGTCAGTGGTCAGCACCCAGTGGAAGCGGAACTGCGATCCGACCGGGATGTAGCGCTGCGCGGTGTTCGCCTGCAGCACGTAGCTCGCGTCGGCGCCGGCGACCGTCCCGTCACCCGTGCCGCCGACGAAGTTGTCGGCGTTGTCGCGGTTGGGCGAGCGCACGAAGTAGTCGAGCTTCGCGCTCTTCAGGTTCCCCGGTGCGCGCACCGTGAACGTGATCGAACCCGGATCCTTCGAGGTCGCTGCCTGCGTCGCCTGCTGCGCCTCGACCGGGCTCGGCCCTACAGCGAGGAGCCCCCCCATCGCGAGCGATGCGGCCAGCGCCACCGTCGAGACCGCCACCAGCAATCCGTGTCGTCCCACCTGTGCCACCTGCCTAGCCCTCCGGCTCCTGACCAACCTGCGCACGCAGGTACGCGGTGATGAACTGGTCCAGGTCGCCATCCAGGACGGCCGTGGTGTCGCTCGTCTCCGCGTCCGTCCGCAGATCCTTCACCATTCTGTACGGTTGGAGCACATAGGATCGGATCTGGTTCCCCCAGCCCGCCTCCACGTGCACCCCTCGCAGCGCCAGGCGCTCCAGCTCCCGCTGCTCCAGCTCGCGCTCCAGCAGCCGAGACTTCAGCACCGCCATCGCCATTTCGCGGTTCTGGTTCTGCGATCGCTCGTTCTGGCACGCCACGACAATCCCGGTGGGCAGGTGGGTAATGCGCACCGCAGTGTCGTTCTTCTGGACGTTCTGGCCGCCGTGACCGCTCGCGTTATAGGTGTCGATGCGCAGGTCATCGGACTTGATCACGATCTCCGGGTCGCTCTCCTCGATCTCCGGCATCACCTCGACCAGCGCAAACGAGGTGTGCCGCGCATGTGCCGAGTCGAACGGCGAGATACGAACCAGTCGGTGCACCCCGCGCTCGGAGCGCATCCGGCCGTACACGTTCTCGCCGTCCATCCGCAGGCTGACACTCTTGATGCCCGCCTCCTCACCGCCGGTGAGCGAGAGGATCTCTGGCTTCATCTTGTGCGACTCGGCCCAGCGCAGGTACATGCGCAGCAGCATCTCGACCCAGTCCTGGGCCTCCGTGCCACCCGCTCCGGCGTGGATGTTGAGCACCGCACCGTGGTCGTCGTACGGCCCGCTCAGCGTCAGCTCGAGCTCGAGCTCCGCGAACCGGGCTTCGAGGCGGGCAACGTCGGTCTCGGCTTCTTCAAGCAGCGGCCCGCGCTCGGCCTCGGCCTCCTCGGCAGCGAGCGCCAGCAGCGCCTCGGCATCCTCGAGGTCGCTCTCCATCTTCGCCCAGGTACCGGTGACCCCTTCGAGCTTCGCGACGCGCTTCATGAGCGTCTGCGCGCTCTTGGTGTCGTTCCAGAGATCCGGTGCGGCTGACTGCTCGCGCAGTTCCGCTAGTTGGAGGGTGAGGTCAGGCAGGTCAAAGTCGCACCTGCACATCCCGCACCCTGGCCTGCAGCTCCGCGATCCGGGCCCTCAGTTCGTCCATGCATCCAGTCTCGCATGCCCGGGCATCGAGGCGCGAATAACGAGCTAACTGGCCCGGCAGGTCGCGATCACTGGCGTGTTGCTGGGCACGCCGGTCGTGAATCGTGCATTCCACGACTCGTTCACAGCGCCGACCGCCGCACCGGGCACGAGTGTGATGAAGCTGCCGTCCGACGCGGACACCCAGAACACGCCTCGAGCTGCCGCGCACTGCGAGGCGCTCACGAGCTGGTCGTTGGTGCCGCCACCGAAGACGAACAGAGTGAATCCACCACCTGCGACTGGTGCGGCACCGCCAACGATCCGCCCGGCGGTACTCGGCTGTGCGGTCGCGGCAGGCGTCGCCGTTGCAGTCGGTGTGGGAGCCAGGTCGCCGGTCAGGGTGACCGGGAACGTTGTCTCGAGCGCGTATGCAGCAGCAGGCACCGTGATGGTGTCGGTCGTCGCGATCTTGCCGACACCGTGGTACGAGGTTGTCGCACGCCCCTTCGCGTCGGTCGTGATCACCGCCTGCGTCGATCCCGACCCGAACACACCAACCTGCGAGCGCACGATCACCGGTTGCCCGATCACCGGGATGCCTCGCCCCGTAAGCCACACGCACACGGCCTGCGTAATCGAGTCGTCAGCGGGCAACGTCACTGAGTAGGGAATCTGCCCGTCCCAGTTCAATGTCGAACACCACTCCTGCCGGGGAGTGAACGTGACCCGCAGCAGGTATGGGCCATCTGGTGACGGGGTCGGATACGGCGTCGCAACAGGGACGGCAGTCGGGGCCGTCGTTGGTACAGGCGTCGGAACGGCGGTGAGAGTGAGGTAGGTGCCACCAGCGCCAGGGAGGACGGCGCCGGCATAGCGAATGGACACTATCTCGGTACCCGCGACTGAGGGCGCGGTGTACACAATGACGGCCATGCCGTCGCGGTTCGTAGTCAGCGAGGCAGTCTTCGCGCCATTGATTGTGCCCTGCACCACCGTCACGGTGATCGGCCATTGCTGCGCCAGGTGTTGATTCGCGTCTCGGATCAGAATGCAGATCGCGGTCGTCGAAACGCCATCGGCGCGCAGAGTCGTGTCGCCAGGGAACGATGTGTACATGTTGCACTGAGGCGTCGTAGGCACATACGAGATCAGTGCCTGACCGGGATAGTCCGCAGACGCACGCGGAACAGCACTACCGAGCTGCGCTGCTAGCGCAACGATCGTCGCGACGAGTACTACGAGGCCAATCGAACGACCGCGATTCATCTGCAGTCTCCTACTTCGCCATCACGGGTGAGTTGTTGACTTCACCATGTTCCACATCGGCATCATTGCGATACTCGGTCGGAACCGCTTGGTACACCCCTAGTGCCGACTCCTGAACGCTACATGCGCGAGAGAGGCGCCGTTCCGAAGTTCACCGAGAAGCGCTCGCACCAGATCGTGACGGCGCGGTACTTCGAGAGGTCGAGGTCCGCGGGTAGCTCGTAGTTCTGGTCGCCGATGTTGCCCTTCATCGCGCCGAGACTGACGTAGCCCACTCGACGGATCGTGGCGTCGTCCTTGGCGTCCGTCGCCGCGATCAGCGTCACGTGCACGTCCGGGCCGTTCGAGGTCATGAAGTCGGTCAGCCGCAGCACGCGCTTGCCATCGACCTCGATGATCGTCGCGACGCCGCTCGTCTCGTGCGCGTGGCCGACGAACTTCCCGGCCGCGAGCTTCGTCGCGCCAATCGGCGAGGCCATCGAGGTGCCACCGGCAGTGCTCGCACCACTCGCACTGATCGGTGCGCTCTCGGACACGCGCTGGTCGACGAACAGCAGCTCGGGACGGAACGCCCACCACCCAACAACGAGTGCGATCGCAAGCACCGGCGCAGCAAACAACAACACGCGCTTCGAGGTCACGCCGTGCCTGCCTGAATCTCCGCCGCCTTGAGCGTGTTCGAGAGCAGCATCGCGATCGTCATTGGCCCGACGCCACCCGGCACCGGCGAGATCGCCGAGGCGACCTCCTTGGCTGCCTCGAACTCCACATCGCCGGTGAGCTTGAAGCCGGACTTCCGCTCGGGCGCCTCAACGCGGTTCGTGCCGACATCGATCACCACGGCGCCGGGACGAATCATGTCTGCCGTCACCGTGTTCGGTCGGCCCGCGGCGACGATCAGAATCTCCGCCTCACGCGTCACGGCGGCGAGGTCGCGCGTGCCGGTGTGCGCAATCGTGACGGTCGCATTGGCACCCGCTGCGCGGAGACCGAGCAGCAGCGCCACCGGCTTGCCCACCAGCATCGAACGGCCCACCACGACGACGTTCTTGCCCGCCGGGTCGAACCCGGAGCGCACGAGCATCTGCTGCACGCCCGCGGGCGTGCACGGCACCATCACCGGCTCCCCCTGCACGAGTCGTCCGAGGCTGGCCGGCGTCAGCCCGTCCACATCCTTCTCAACGCGAATCGAGGACATCACGGCAGGCTCGTCGATCCCGGACGGCAACGGCGACTGCACGAGGATGCCTGAGACGTTCGGGTCGGCGTTGAGGCGTGCCACCGTCGCCATGATCTCCTCGAAGGTGGCGGTCGCGGGCATCAGCAGCGTGTCGCTGGTCATGCCGACCTCGACCGCTGCTTCGCCCTTCATGCCGACGTAGGTGTGCGACGCGGGGTCGTCCCCGACGAGCACCACCGAGAGGTGCGGCGCTCGGTGCCCGCTCGCCACGAACGAGGCCACACGCTCCGCGACCTCGGCACGCACCGCCGCAGCGATCGCTGTCCCATCAATGATCTGTGCAGTCATTGGGGCCTCCTAGGCAGTGAAGAGCAGGGATCGTCCGGGCTTCGAGTGTCCCATGCGCCCTGTCTACACACACTGAGCGCACCGCCCGGCAGAGCACGCGTCGAGACGCTGGGCGCGAACCCCCGAAGGGGGCCTGCTAACATCCCATCCCATGACAACACACGCCGTCGGCGTCGACATGATCGAAACCTCGCGAGTGCAGGACGTGCTCTCGAAGCACCCGGAGCGTTTCCTCTCGCGCGTCTTCACGCCCGAAGAGGTCGCCTTCTGTCGCGGTCGCGTGCAGGAGCTCGCCGCGCGCTTCGCCGCCAAAGAGGCGGTCATGAAGGCCCTCGGCACCGGCGCACGCTCCGTCGCCTGGAAGGACATCGAGGTCCTCCCCGACCGTCGAGGCAAGCCGCTGGTCTATCTCTACGGCGGTGCGCTGGAGCGCGCGGGCGTGATCGGCCTCGACGCGATCGACATCTCGCTCAGCCACCTCGCGGACATGTCCGTCGCCGTCGTCGTCTGCACGCAGGAGATCCTGGAGCAGGATCCTGCCGAAGCCCGCATCCGCCTCGTTGAGCGTCTCCGCCAGCGCGGCTTGCTGGCCTAACCGCATGAAGCTCGTCACCGCCGCCCAGATGCGCGCCCTCGAGGCTGCCGCCGAGGCCGCCGGCACACCCACCGCCGAGCTCATGCAGCAGGCCGGCCTCAGCGCCGCGCAGATCGTGTGGCGTCACATCGACGGCGAGCCCGAGCGGCCCGTGCTGATCCTCGTCGGCCCCGGGAACAACGGCGGCGATGGTCTCGTCGCCGCGACCGGCCTGCGCGAGGTCGGTGCCGACGTGCACGTCTACCTCGTGCGCCCTCGTCCCGACAGCGATGAGGTCTGGCGAGCGGCCCAGGAAGCTGGCGTCCCTGCGACCGTCGTCGACGACGACCAGTCGTTCGAGGCACTCGATGCACTGCTGACCGACGCCGTGTGCGTCGTCGATGCACTGCTCGGCATCGGTGCCTCGCGCCCGCTCGACGGTGCAATCGCGGAAGTGCTCGACCATCTGCGCGACGCGCGCGAGGCGCACCCGCGACTGTTGCTGATCGCGCTCGACCAGCCCACCGGCGTCGATAGCGACACCGGCCACGCCGATCCGCACGCCGTCGCCGCCGACCTCACCGTCTGCTTCGGTCTCGCCAAGGTCGGGCTGACCCAGTCCCCCGGTCGCCTGCTCGCCGGCGACATCCTCGTCGCCCCACTCGAACTCCCGTCCGCAGCGATCGAGGCGCTCCCATACGA
>QWQU01000037.1 GCA_003670735.1 Chloroflexota bacterium
CACCAGCCGCGGCCACGAGGTGTGCGAGCAGCAACACGGCAGCGCCGAATCCGGAGTCCGGCACAGCCGTGCCACCGATTTCCTCGGCCAGCCCGTCATAGCGGCCACCGCGAATGCATTCCGTCTCACCCGACAGCACGCGGAACGTGAGCCCGGTGTAGTACTCGAAGTTGCGAGTCGTGCCTGGCACGATCCGATACGCGCTCCCAGCCGCATCGAGCGCGCGCGTTGCCGCCGCTAGCTGCTCGATCGCTTCGGCCGCACTCGGCACCGCGCTCAGCAGCGCTGCACTCAGGTTCTCAAGGTAGCCCGTGCCACCGCCATCAACCGCGGTCAGCAGCCGCAGTGCCGGCGCGAGCTCGGCTGACACCACCGGCAGCGTCGAGATGTCCTCGCCTGCCAGCAGTCGGTCATACGCGTCTGCCTGCGCCGCCGAGTCGAGCCCAGCCGCAGCGAGCACTGCACGGATCAGACCTGCGTGCGAGAGCTCGAACCGCAGCTCACCGAGCCCAAGGCCTTCGAGGAGCGACCGCGCCAGCGCCAGCAGCTCTGCATCCGCCTCCGGCGCCGCGAGCCCGAACAGCTCGACCCCGAGCTGCCACACCTCGCGTTCGCCATCACCCGGCACGAATCGGTAGATCGGCTGCACGTAGCAGAGCCGCGCCGCCTCCGAGGTCTGCCAGCGCTGCTCGTACCAGCGCGCCGCCGGCACAGTGCCGTCCGGGCGCAGCACCACGCGCTCCCCGCTCCACCCGTCCCAGTCGAGGAACGAGTACACGCGGTCCAGCAGCGATGGCGAGAGTGCCCCGGTGGCGGTGAAGAGGTGCAGCGGCTCGATCGAGGGCGTGCGGATCTCCTGGTACCCGCGCGTCGCGGTCACATCCAGGAACGACCGCTCGACCGCCCGGAAGCGGCGCATCGCCTCAGGCCCCAGGTCGCGCATGCCCCGGCTGCGCAGCCCGTCGTCGTTCATCGTTCCAGCCTTCTGTTCCGTTGGCATTGTAGCCTCGACCTTTCGCCAGTCTCGACCGCCCTAAACGGGTCGTTCGAGGCACAAAAAAACCGCGGGGGCCATGCCGCCGCGGTCTGATTCCGACTCCCGACCTCAGTCCCTAGCGGACCCCGGTCGAGCGCAGCATCACCCGCGACGGCATGAGATGCCGCGCATGCGCGTGATGGGCGTGGGTGGTCGAAGCAATGTTCAGCACGAGATTGAGCCTAGAAGCGCCGCCGAACAGGGTCAAGCAGCGTCGGCTACTCCGCCGCCCCAGGCCGCGACATCGTGACGTCGCCCGCCGCGAGCACATGCACGAGCCCGTCGTCCCCGCGCAGCATCAGCTCACCTCGAGGTGAGACATCGATCGCCTCGCCCTCGATCGTGCCGCCATCGACCGCGTAGAGAGTCACCCGCTGCCCCAGCGTCGTCAGCCGACGCCGCCACTGCTCCACTACCACCGCCGGCGAGTGCTGCAGCTGCTGCACATACCGCTCGATCGCCGCGGAGAGCGCTGCCAACAGGTCCTCACGAGTCGGAATCGTGCGCCCCGCCGCCTCGATGCTGGTGGCGCGACCAGCAACCTCGTCCGGCATCTGCGTCTGGCGGATGTTGATGCCGATCCCCAGGTAGATGTCGACGCGCTGCGCCGCCACCGCCGACTCCGCAAGGATGCCCGAGAGCTTCAGCCCTCCCTGCATCACGTCGTTCGGCCACTTCACCTCGGGCGTAAGGAACGAGGTCTCACGCACCGCGTCGGTCACCGCGAGCGCGCCCACGAGGCTGTACAGCGGCCCCAGCGTCACCTCGCGCGTCACGAGGTGATACGTCACCCACAGGCCGGAATCAGCCGACAGCCACTGCCGCCCGAGGCGGCCGCGACCGCCCGTCTGTACGTCCGCGACGTAGGCAGTGCCCTCCGGCTGACCGGCAGCAGCCCCCGCTCGTGCATCGTCCATCGTCGAGCTGGTCTCCTCGCGATGCACGACGTTCGCGCCGATGGTCAACGAGGTACGGAGCCGGTGATACAGCTCGATGTCGAACGCCACTGAGCAATCCTTGCAGCTGGGCATCGGCAGGTGTGAGGCGCTGTATGCACGAAAAACCGCGCGTCATCCGCGCGGCCGTGCGTTGGTATGAACGATGACACAGAACACTTGGATTCAGTGCCTCGTCCGAGGTGTGATTCTGACAAGGCTGAGCGTTACAACGGTCGTCGCCGCGCTGACGAACACTGACAACCTGAGACCAACCACACGAGGTCCGCACGAAGCGGCCGAAGCGCAAACCAAGCAGAAATACGCTAGAAAACGCGGAAGCCTCGGCATACGCCGAGGCCCCCGTCACGTCAAAAATCGGCGTCGGGGTTCAGCCCGTTCGCACCTCCGAAAGGATGCTGAGGACCAAACCCTTAACCGTATGACCGTCGGACACAGGCATCACCTCCTTACTTGAGGAAGAGAATAGCGATCCCACGCAAGATGTCAATGCAAATCGTGTGCGCAGATGATCCGTTCTTGGGAACGTCCGCGAGCTACAAAGAAGGGCAGCGACTGTGCCGCTGCCCTTCAAGATCCCTGACGACGAGCGAAGCCTTACCCCGTGACGGCCCGCACCGCGTTCGAGACGGCCTCCACGATCTGGTCGATCTCCGCGGCGTTCACCACCAGCGGTGGCGCGAGCACGATCTGGTCGCCGACGAACCGCGTGATCACCTGGCCCTCTTCACGCATATGCGTCGCAACCTTACGCCCCATCAGGTCGCCGGCGGCGTACGCCGTACCACCCTCCGAGTCCGCCACCACCGTCAGGCCAGCAATCAGCCCCAGGTTGCGAATGTTCGAGACATGCGCGTGCCCGCCGAGCGCTGCACGCAGCCCGTCGCCGAGCCGCGCCCCCATCGCCGCCGCGTTCTCGACGAGGTGTTCTTCCTCGAAGATGCGGAGGTTACGCAGGCCGACAGCGGCTGCGGTCGGGTGCGCGCTGTTCGTGTATGCGTGCATGAAGCGCGCGTCGCTCGGCAGCGACTGCAACGCCTCCATGATCGGCGTGCTCACGATGAACGCGCCCATCGGCACATAGCCCGAGGTGATCGCCTTCGCGATGCTGAGGATGTCCGGCTGCACGTTCCAGTGCTCAAGCGCGAACCACTTGCCGGTGCGGCCGAAGCCCGTGATCACCTCGTCCGCGATGAACAGCACCTCGTAGCGATCGCAGATCGCACGCACCTTCGCGAAGTACTCGTCCGACGGCGTCCACACGCCACCCGCACCCTTTACCGGCTCAGCGATGATCGCGGCAACGTTGTCGGCACCCTCGCGCAGGATCGCCGCCTCGAACCAATGCGCGCACTCGCCGTCGGTGTTCGGCGTGCAGTCGCACTCCAGCGCCTCGGGCTTCGAGGTGTGCACGACCTCGCCCGGCATGAACGGACCGAAGTACTTCCAGAACGCGGGGAGGCCCGTCATCGCCGTCGTCGTCAGCGTGCCGCCGTGGTACGCCCGCTCGCGCGCGATGATCTTGGTCTTGGTCGGGCGGCCCTGCAGGTTCCAGTAGAAGCGCGCCGTCTTGAACGCGCCCTCATTCGACTCGGACCAGGAGTTCGTGAAGAACACGCCACTCATGTTGTCGTACGTGAGCTCCGCGACCTTCGAGGCGAGCTGAATCGCCGGCACGTTCGAGAACCCGGTGTACGAGTTCGAGAACGCGAGCTTCTTCATCTGCTCGGCAGCGGCCTCAGCCAACTCGGTGCGGCCGTGGCCGACAGCCACGTTCCACAGCGACGACAGCCCATCGATGTAGCGCTTGCCACGCACGTCGGTCAGCCACACTCCTTCGCCGTGATCGAAGATCACTGGCGACTCGTGCTCCGGCGCGTAGTACTGCGGATGAATCAGGTGTGCGAGGTCATCTCGCACCAGGCTCGCGATCGTCGCCTCGTCCAGGGTCGTCAACGCAGTCCTCCGCTCTGGGGTAGCAGGGTTCTCCGCGTCAGCCTACCCGTTCGTGCTCGTCTCTGGCGCGCCGAAGCGCTCAGCGATCACTTCGCGTGCTGCGACACGGTCGTCCCACGGTTCGGCGCGGTCGGCCCACTCGATCGTCGATTCGTGGCCCTTCCCCGCGATCAGCACGAGGTCGCCCGCACCGCCGAGCTCGATCGCGCGCGCCACGGCGGCACGTCGCCCGGGCAGCCGCTCGAAGCTCGTGCCCTCGGTCGCACCGGCACGCAGCATTGCCTCGGCGATCTCGTTGATGATCGCCTCGGGCGGCTCGGACCGCGGGTCTTCGTCAGTCAGCACGGTGTAGTCGGCCAGCCGCGCCGCCACCGAGCCGAGCCCGGTACGACGATCACGAGCACGCTCGCCTGCGCAGCCGAACACCACGATCAGCTTTCCGTCGATTAGCGGCCGCAGCATCGTCAGTACCTGCGCGAGCGCTTCCGGCGTGTGTGCGTAGTCCACAATCACCTCGAACGGCGCGCCTTCGATGCGCTCCATCCGGCCCGGCACGCCCACACACTGCGCGACGCCCGAGGCTGCCGCGTACGGGCTCAGCCCCAGCGCCGAGACCGCAGTGATCGCCGCCGTCGCGTTCGCAACGTTGAACTCGCCGGGCAGTTTGATGCTCGCCTCGATGCCGTCGTCGTCTGGGTCGGTGCTTTCGAGCACAAACGTCGCGCCGTCCGGCCACAGCATCATGTCGTTGGCACGCACATCCGCGTTCGGATTCTGAATCGCGTAGGTCACAACGTTTGCCTGCGTCAGTCCCGCGAAGTAGCGCCACTGGCGGTCGTCGCAGTTGATCACCGCGTGCCGACGCACCTTCTTCGTCGTCGGCTCGTCGAGCATCTGGAAGAGTCGCCCCTTCGCAGCGCGATACGCATCCATCGTCCCGTGGAAATCGAGGTGATCCTCGCTGAGATTCGTGTAGATCGCGACGTCGAACTCGCAGTCATTGAGTCGATGCAGCGCGAGGCCATGCGAGGTCGCCTCGATGATCGCGTGCGTGCAGCCGGCCTCGACCATCTCCGCAAGCAGCGCCTGCACCACCGGAGCTTCCTGCGTCGTTAGTCGCGTCGGGTTCGGGATCACGCGCTCGCCTACGCGGCACTCGATCGTCGTCAGTAGCCCGACCTTCGCGCCGGCAGCCTGCAGCGCCGCGAACGTGAGGAACGAGGTCGTCGACTTGCCGTCGGTCCCCGTTACGCCGATCACGGTCAGCTTGCGCGCCGGGAACCCCTCATGCGCCGCCGCCACCGAGGAGAGCGCGCGGCGCGTATCTGCGACGCGCACCACCGGCACGCCCAACGCCTCGAGGCCCTCGCCCATCCCCGCCTGCGCGACCAACGCGACCGCGCCCGCTTCGACCGCCGCTGCGGCGAAGCGGTGCCCATCGGCCCGCTCACCGGCCACACAGACGAAGAGGTCGCCACGCTCGACCGCGCGCGAGTCGAAGCGAATCGCCCGCACCTCGCCGGGCAGCTCGTCCGTCATCACGGCGTCCCGAGGTAGCCCCTGCCGCCAGTCGCCACGCGCCTTGCCAACTGTCGAGGAATCTGAGGTCATCTCGCCCATCGTATAGCCCCTTACGGTAACGAGCGGGATAAGATGCCCCGCAAAGAAATACCCCGGGGAGGTTTCCGATGGCACTGGTTCTGACCGATGAGATGAAGGAAGCAGTCAACAACTCGCTGGCTGCGAAGGTTCCGATGATGATCGCTGCCAACGATGCAGACGGCCAGCCATACATGTCGCTCCGTGGCTCCGTCCACGTCCACAGCGACGACCAGATCAGCATGTGGCTGCGCAACGTCGATGGCACCACTGCCAACGGCATCAAGGCCAACAACAAGGTCTCGCTGTTCTACCGCAACCCGGAGACGCGACTGTCCTTCCAGATCCAGGGCCGTGCCCAGCTCGTCACCGACAAGGCGCTCGAGGACGAGATCTGGAACAACACACCGGAGCCGGAGCGCAACGCTGACGCCGACCGCAAGGGCACCGCGATGCTGGTCGACCTCGACCGCGTAATCCAGCGCAACGCGGTTGTGCTCTCCCGCGACTAGTTCGCACACCTAGCAACACATGACAACGGCGGCTCTTGCGAGCCGCCGTTGTCATGTCCGAGTGATGTAAATGCCAGGGGGCCTATAAGCCGAATTCTGTACCACTCCGAAGAGCGGCGACGGCCATCCATCTAGGGCAGCAATTGCTCACTGCCTCGAGCGACCTACCCGGGAGCGGAGCCGGACACCCCTAGCGCTCCCCTATTTGGTCTTGCTTCGGGTGGGGTTTGCCCGGCCGCCCTGTTACCAGGACGCCGGTGCGCTCTTACCGCACCATTTCACCCTTACCTCGCACCGAAGTCCGAGGCGGTCTGTTTCTGTTGCACTATCCGTCGGTTCACACCGCCCGGCCGTTAGCCGGCACCCTGTCCGGTGAAGTTCGGACTTTCCTCCCGTGGAGCGGCCGAAACCGATCCACCGGCGGCCGTCCGGCCCCCTGGCAGAGGTCAGCGTAGCGCGTGTGTCGCCAAGCGTCCGATGGAGCTCGAGTTACGGAGCGCGGTACTCGCGCACGGCCTTCACGCGCTGCCACACCCAGCCGGTGAAGCCCACGGACGCCATGCCGCCAATCAGCAGCGTGCCCATCGCGCCGAGCGGCGTCGCCGAGAGCATGCCCACCCACAATGTCCCGAGGTTGTTCGCAGTCTGCGCCGAGAGCGTCTGCACGCTCAGCGCGCGCCCTCGCATCTCATCAGGCGTCGAGAGCTGCACCGTCGCCTGGCGCACCGTCACCGTGATCGCGTCCATGCCACCGAGGCATGCGATGAGCACAAGGCCAACCGGCAGGAAGTGAACCAGCGCGAACGGGAACAGCAGCAGTGCGTAGATACCGTGCGCGATCAGCACCATCAGACCAGTGCGCTTCACGTGGCGCAGCCACAGCACCGCAAAACTGCCGAGGATCGCGCCGACCGAGTTCGCAGCCGTCAGCAGTCCGACCTCGAACGCGCCGCCGTGGAACAGTTGATCCGCGAACACCGGGTACATCTGCCGATAGAACGAGACCACCGTCACGCCGGTGTCCATGAGGTACAGCGCAGGCAGCAACGGGTGCACTCGCACATAGACGAGGCCTTCCCAGGTGCGCTGCAACAGCGTCCCACCAGCGTTCGAGGCCGGCGGCGTCGACTGGACATTGAGCAGCAACGGGAAGATCACAGCAGGGATCGCGACGAGCGTTGCGAGGATGAACGCGGCGTTCAGATTTGGATCCCACTTTGCGAGCGCGGCAAACCCCAGCGGCGCAATGACCGTCGCGATCTGCTGCGACGCAAAGTTGGTCGTGACCGCGTCCACCAGCTCCTCGGGCGGCACAGTCGCCGAGACAAGCGCGGAGCGCGCCGGGTTGCCGAACACGCTGCTCACGGACAGCACCGCTGTCGCGATATAGACGTGCCACGGCAGGAGAATACCGAGCAGATGCATCGCCGCCAGGCCGCCGATGAACAGCAGCGTGATGAACTGCGTGATCGCCATCAGCCGCTTGCGGTCGAGGCGGTCTGCGAGCGTGCCACCGAACAGCAGCGCCGGGATCTGCACCACGAGCTGGATCAGGCCGAGGATGCCGAGCTGCGCTGCTGAACCAGTCTGCTGGTACAGCCAGACGCCGGTGATCACGAGGCGCAGCTCGCTGGTAATGATCGCCGCGACCGTGCCAGCCCACAGCAATCGGTACTGGGGACGCGCGAGCGACGACCACGAGCTGCGGCGTTTGGTCGGTGCGGAGTTGGAGGGTGACGTCACCGCGGCATCATAGTCATACACACCCGTGTTCGTGCCAGTGCACAGTGACACGAGTTGCTGACGAACGTCTCACAACGACGGCAACCGTCGCCTGCTACATGGGTTGGCGTCGGGCCAGTGGCTGCTAGGCGCGCCGCAGCTCGAGGCGAGTGATGAACTTCGCCCAGCGGCCCGGCTTCTTGTCGTACGGCACCATCAGTCGCACGCCGCCCTCGTCGCCGATCGGCTGACCGTCACGCGTCGTCGCGATGATCGCGTCGCCGTTCATGAAGCGCGGCTCGATCTCGCCGCCGGCGATCACGACCGAGTGACCATCGCTGCTGCTCGCGACGACGACCTTGCCGATGAAGTCCTCGTGCTGCGTGTCGTCGTTCTGGATGCCCGCGTGGTCGAGGATCGACCAGAGCTTGTAGCCACCGTACGTGCGCGGGTCGATTGCCGTGCCGCCGTGCCCAACGGCGGCGACGGTCGTCACCTCGGTATACGCATCGGCTGGCAGCGCCGAGAAGTCCACCGGCCCCGGTCGGTCGACCAGTCCCGTCAGCTCGAGGTTGCCCCCGGGCGCGGGGTCGGCCGCCACGGTCGCCGCATCGATGCTGACCACGCCGCCGATCGAGCGGCCGGCGAGCCCGTCACCGGTGATCACGAGGCGCACACCATTGCGAATCGCTTCGCCGTCCTGCTCGTACGCGACCAGCACGTCCTTGTCGGATGCATTCGGCCACACCTCGCCCAGCGCGACCGCGGAGCGCACCCCGTCCTCCGCCGTGACGACGAAGTACGAGTTCGCCAGCGTGCCCCCGCCCATCTTCGCGGCGAAGAGCTTCGTGGCGACGGCGTAGTCGAAGAGCGATGGCCCCTTAAACGTGCGCACCGAGGACGACTTTGGGTTCGCCATCGTCGCGGTGATCGTCTTCGACGGCATCGTGCGAATGATCTCGAGAATGGCAGCGCTGCGCTCGTCCATCGTGTCGCCCCCAGACCTCAATAACCGACGCTTCGGCTACGTCCCTATTGTGCGAGTTCCACACGTACGGCGTCATCCGTCACGACCACGCGGCTCACGAGCGCCCGCAGCAGCGAGCGATGCTCGTCGAACTCGAGCGCGCCCCACTGCTCGACGAGCCGCGCACGCTCCGCGACCACCGTCACCGCATCCTCCGAGGTGCGCGCTACGTCCTGGCGTCGGCGCGCCTCGAACTCCTCGCGCTCCTCCTCCTGGAGGTCTTCCAGCGCGAGCTGACCGGCCTGCTGCCGCAGCTGCTCAGCCGTCCACTCCCCGCGTACCCGCCGCTCCAACAGCGCATCGAGGCGACGACGCAGCCCCTCGCGACGCGCCTCGTTCCCGTCTGCCGGCAGCGCCGCATTCGGCGCGACCGAGGTCGTCGCGAACGCATCACTCACCGCATTGCGCACGGCCAGCTCCAGGTCGTCCGCACGGCGCGTGTGGTAGTCGCAGCGACTCTGGTTCGTGCGCGACTGGCACTGGTAGTACGTGAACATCTCGGCGGGCTCGCCGGCTGCACGCTGCGCGCGGCTCGCGCGGCGCACGCCGATCAGGTTGTTCTCGCAATAGCCACACACCGCCAGGCCTGCGAGCAGGTACTCCCCCCGCGCCTGCCGTGCGAACGAAGTGCGCCGCTCCGCAAGCCGCGCCTGCACGTCCGCGAACTGCTCGCGAGTGATCAGCCGCTCGTGATCGGAAGGCACCGTCACACCAAGGCGACGATACGTGCCCACATACACCGGGTTTCGCAGCACCTCACGCACGCTGACCATGCTCCACGCACCGCCGCGGCGAGTGCGTACGCCACTCTCGTTGAGATGACGTGCAATCACGCGCACGCCCTCGTCGAGTTCGAGGTAGCGACGAAAGATCTCGCGCACCACCACGGCCTCATCGGCATCGACCCGCAGCCGTCGAGCGACCACGCGATAGCCATACGGCGGCCGGCCGAGCACCTCGCCACGCAGCGCGACGTCGCGCATTCCGGCGCGCACCTGCTCACGACGTCGCTCGGCGTTCGTCCGGCGCTCCCACGCGGCGAGCATCGCCGCGTCCGGATCGCGCGCTCCGGCTACCCGCAGCGGGATGCCCAGCGCCGCGAGCTGGAGGTAGCGCTTGGCCTGCTCGCGCGCGGTGTCGCCGAGCGCCTCGATGGCGCCCACAACGACCACCACGAACTCACGCTGGCCTTCGAGGAGGGCACGCAACATGCGGCGGAACTCAGGGGCCGAGGATCCCGAGGCGGTCTCGGTGTACGTCGGACCGACCTCGAGGCCGCCACTGGCGCACTCGTCGAGGTACGCACGCTGCTGCACCTCAAGAGAGGGGTCGGTGATGGCGCGCAGATAGCAGACGGCCTGCATGCCGCCTCCTTACCCCCGCCCACGGCGCCAGTATAGCCGCGGCACAACGTCGCCTCGTTCATCGAATCGCCCGAGAGCAGTCGCGCCAGCGGCGGTGTACGATCGTTGGCCTACCGGAGGTCCAGGTGCAGATCAACGTCGCGACGTTGCTTCAGGAGCCCGTCGGCAGCCGCCGAGAGCTCACGCTGGAGAACGAGACCATCTCCATCCCAGACATGAATTATGTCGCCCAGGTCGTGGGCAGGGTGCGCCTGATGCGCAGCCCACGAGGTGTGCTCGCGCACGCCAACCTGATCACGCGCCCCCACCTGACCTGCTCCCGCTGCCTGGAGGAGTTCGACCAGCCACTGGCCATCTCCCTCGACGAGGAGTTTGTCCCCCAGCAAGACCCCGCCTCCGGACACCCCGTCGAGGCCGAAATCGACGACTTCCGCATCGACGAGCACAACGAACTCGACCTCAGCGAGGCTGTCAGGCAATATGAGACGGCGGCGCTCCCGCTCCAGCCTGTCTGTCGTGATGATTGTGCTGGGCTCTGTCCCGAATGCGGGCAGAACCTGAATGAGCGTCCACATGTGCATGAAGAGCCCAACGGCGATGGCGCCTGGGCTGGTCTCGCGGGGCTCAGTGAGAGCCTGCGGGCGGAGGATGATCGTGGCGGTACCGAAGCATAGGACTCCCCCCTCGAAGCAGGGCACTCGTCGCAGCCACCACCGCGTGGTGCCTGCACAGCTCGTGCGTTGCCCGCAGTGTCGCTCGATGCGCGTCAACCACCGGACCTGCCCGGTGTGTGGCACGTACAACGGCCGACAGGTGCTTGGCCCGGCGGCCTCCTAGCCACCGACTCGCGCTAGACTCCGCACCACCGAATCGCGTCTCCCTGTAGCAGGACGCAGGTTTGCTATGCCCGAAGTGATCATCCCGACGCTGCCTGCGTCGGCCGATACCGCATGGCTGTTTCCCGGCCAGGGCGCGCAGGCCGTTGGCATGGGCAAAGACCTCTACGACGAGATCCCCGCAGCGCGTGCCGTCTTCGACACCGCTGACGAGGCGCTTGGCTTCTCACTCTCGACGCTCTGCTTCGAGGGCCCCGAGGACGAGCTGACTCGCACCATCAACACGCAGCCCGCGCTCGTCACGCACGGCATCGCCTCGCTCGTCGCGGCGATTGATGCCGGCACCGTGACCACACAGGCCGCCTACGTCGCCGGCCACTCGCTCGGCGAATACGCCGCGCTGATCGCCGCCGGCTCGCTGTCGTTCGCCGATGGCCTCCGCCTCGTGCGCGAGCGCGGTCGCCTCATGCAGGAGGCGTGCGACGCACACCCCGGCACGATGGCCGTTGTCCTCGGACTGCAGCGCGAGCAAGTCGCCGCGCTGTGCGAGCAGCACGGCGCCTCGCTCTGCAACGAGAACGCCCCCGGCAACATCTCCATCGGCGGCACCGCCGCCGCCGTTGAAGCGACTGGCGAAGCTGCGAAGGCAGCCGGTGCCGTGCGTGTGTTGCCGCTCAACGTGGCCGGCGCCTTTCACACGCCGCTGATGCAGACCGCTGCCGATGGCATGCGCACCGTGCTCGCGAGCGCACCGTTCGAGGCACCTCGCATGCCTGTCATCTCCAACGTGACCGCGCAGCCGCTGACCGCAGGCGCACAGTTCGTCGCCGAGCTCACCGACCAGGTCACCAGCCCGGTGCTGTGGATCGACGACGTGCGCACGATGCTCGGCGCTGGCGTGACCTCATTCATCGAGTTCGGCCCCGGCAAGGTGCTGACTGGCGCGCTCAAGCGCACCGAGGCATCAGCCGTGCTCCGCAACGTGGGCACCGCCGCAGAGGCGCGCGCAACGGAGTAACGAGCCAGCTCGTGCTCCGCAAAGTAGGACGTGTGATGGGCAACCTTGACGGGCGAAGTGCGATCGTCACTGGCGGCAGCCGTGGCATCGGGCGCGCAATCGCCCTCGAGCTCGGACGCCAGGGGGCGAACGTGTTCCTGACCTACCGCTCCAACGGTGCGCTCGCTGAGCAGATCGCGGAAGAGATCCGCGGCTTCGGCGTGCAGGCGATCGCGAGCGAGCTCGACGTCACCGACACCGCCGCCATCGAGCGCATGGTCGAGGCCGCACACGGCGCACTCGGTGGCCCTGACATCCTCGTGAACAACGCCGGCATGACCGACGACGGTCTGCTGCTGCGCATGTCTGAGGCGTCATGGGACGCCGTCATGGACACCAACCTCAAGGGCACCTTCATCGCCACCAAGCTCGCCGTGCGTCACATGACGCGCGCGCGCTGGGGACGCGTGATCAACATCACCTCGATCGTCGGTGAGATGGGCAACGCCGGTCAGGCGAACTACGCCGCGGCGAAGGCCGGCATCATCGGCTTCACAAAGGCCGTCGCGCGCGAGGTTGCTGGGCGCAACGTCACCGTGAACGCGGTTGCCCCCGGCTTCGTGCTCACCGACATGACCTCCGGCCTCACAGACGAGCAGCAGCAGGCGATCCTGCGCATGGTGCCGCTGGGCCGCTACGCGGAGCCCGAGGAGATCGCGCCGACGGTGGCGTTCCTCGCCTCGGAAGGCGCGCGCTACATCACGGGCCAGACCATCAACGTCGATGGCGGCGTGGTGATGCAGTAATGCCCGCTTCCTCTCGCCGCCGCTCGCGCATCGTCGCGTTCCAGACGCTCTTCGAGATCGACACCGTGCCCCGCCACGACGTGAACGAGGCGCTGCAACGTCACATCGAGGACGCACGACTGGCCGAGGACGCGGGCGTGTTCGCCTCCGAGCTCGTCGAGGGCGTGCGCGCCCACCAGACCGAAATCGACTCCATGATCAGCGAGCGCGCGAGCGCGTTCCCGCTCGGCGATATGGCGCCGGTCGACCGCAACGTGCTTCGCCTTGCAATCTATGAAGTGCTCTTTGATAATCAGCCGGCTCCGCTCCGGACGGTCATTAACGAGGCCGTCGAGCTGGCAAAAGGGTATGGATCAGAGTCGTCCGGACGCTTCGTGAATGGGGTGCTCGGCTCGATCGCGTTGGCTGCATCGGACCAGCGACATCACGAGGATGAAGAAGAGGACGGCGAGACAGTATGACCATGGCTGGCTCGGGCGAAGGGACAGACGACGATATGGCGAGTGTGTACGAGCGTGTGCGATCAATGATCGTTGAGCAGCTCGGTGTCGACGAGTCGCAGGTCACCCCGAACGCATCGTTCGTGGACGACCTGAACGCTGACTCGCTTGACCTGGTCGAGCTGATCATGTCGATCGAGGAGGAGTTCTCCAAGGACGGCTCCGCGATCGAGATCTCCGACGAGGACGCCGAGAAGATTCAGACCGTCCAGGACGCGATCGACTTCATCCACGACGCTGGCGTCGAAGACGAAGGCTAGCGCCACCGACCGGCGCCTTTAGCGCCAGTCTGGCTGAACACATACGCCCGGGCAGTCCGTGAGGCTGCGCCGGGCGTATCATTTCCAACATGGAACTATTCGGCGTCGGCATCCCGGAAGCAGGCATGATCCTTCTGATCTTGCTGCTGGTCGTCGGCCCGAACCGTTTCCCCCAGGTCGCCCGCGAGGCAGGCAAGTGGTACCGCATCGCGCGTGCCTATGCCGATGAGGTCATGACCGACGTCCGCGGCGCCATCGACGAGCTCGAGCAGGAAGTCGGCTCGCCCGCCAGCGACCTGCGCTCGATTCGCGATA
>QWQU01000038.1 GCA_003670735.1 Chloroflexota bacterium
CACATTCTTCGCGTGCGGCAGGGGCTCGCGCAGCGACTCCGGCAACTCGACCTTCGGCACGTTGCCGCGCACGAGGAACTCGGTCGCACGGTGCATACCGGGCGCGTTCTCGTTCGGGATACCAAGCGTCGAGTCCCGCGGTGCACCGAATGCGAGGAAGACCGCGTCAAACTTGCTGGCAAGCGCGTCGAGCTCGATGTCGCGGCCAACATAGGTGTCGGGCACGACCTCGATCCCCATCGCTTCCAGGTCATCGAACTTGCGAGTGACCGCCGGCTTGTTGAGCTTGAACGAGGGGATGCCGTACTTCAGCAGCCCACCAGCGCGCGGCCAGGCGTCGTACATCACGACCTTGTGGCCGCCCTTCGCGAGGCGCTCCGCAGCGCCGATGCCGGCCGGGCCAGCACCAACGATCGCGACGGTCTTCCCCGTCGAGGCTGCCACGGTAGGGCGCACGTAGCCACCCTCGCGGCGCTCAGTCTCGGTCAGGAACACCTCGAGCTTGCCGATCGCGACCGGAGCCGCGTTCTTACCGACCACACAGTGGCCTTCACAGAGTCGCTCCTGCGGGCAGAGGCGGCCACACATCTCGGGCAGCGCGCTCGTCTCGCGGAACACCTCGGCGCCGCCGTGCAGGTCGCCGTTCTCCAATAGCCAGAAGGCGCCGGGAATGTCGTTGTGCACCGGGCATGCCTTCTGGCATGGCGCAGCGGGACATTGGATGCAGCGTTGTGCCTCAGCCTTGGCGGTCTCGGCGTCGAAGACGAAGGAGACTTCGTCCCAGTTGTGAATGCGGATCGCGGGATCCTGCTTTGGTGGCAGGTGCGATGGCATGCCCAGTCGGGCTTTGCGGTCGATCGACTTAGGGTCGGGCTTGGTTCGGGCGGCGGCGCGGTCCGCGGCGGTCCCTGCCGTGGTCGGTTCGTCGGTCATCGAGACGCTCCGTTTGTGTCATCCGTAACAAGCCCAGCCTAGAGGGTGGGCCCAAACGTCTCAACCCTGAGGGTGAGGGGAACCCCCACAGTCGTTGTGGGGGGACACCGACGCCGCTAGGCGCGCCCCAGTTCCTCCCGGCACTCGGAGCAACGCCCATAGACCTCGAGGCGATGCGTCTCGATGTCGTAGCCGGTGCGCCGAGCCAGCTCGGCGAGCAATCCCTGGATGTCGCAGGACGCGAAGTCATTCACTGCGCCGCAGCGCGAGCAGACGATGTGATGGTGGTGGCCCGCGTTGTTCGGCGTCAGGCGGTACTGGAGCGTGCCGTCATCGAGCACGACCTGGCAGACCGCCTCGACCTCCTGCAGCAGCTTCAGCGTGCGGAACACAGTCGCGCGACCGACGCCGGGCGAGGCCGCTGCCAGCCCCTCGGCCGTGAAGTGGTCGCCCATCGCCTGGATCGAGGACAGCAGACGGCGGCGAGGCTCCGTGATGCGGTGCCCGCCGCGCAACAGCTCGTGCTCCAGGAGATCTGTCGTAACCATCGAGTCGATCGTCTGCCCGCCCCCAGAGCCTGTCAACTTCGTCCCCGCAGAGTCGACTCGTCCGGCACAATGGTTGGACGTCTGAAGGGATCGTCGTTGACTGCTCATCGCTGGCGTGTCGCGCTCTGGCTCTCGGCCATCTTCGGCGTGCTCTGGGTGCTCTTCGTCGCGCGCGGGGCGCTGATCCCGTTCGCGGTGGGCGCCGTCGTCGGCTACGCCCTCCTCCCGCTGGTAGAGCGCACCGTCGCGATCCTGCCGATCAAGAACGAGGGTGTGCGCCGCGGCGTCGCGGTCTTCCTCGTCTACATCGTCTGTGGCGGAGCCGTCGTGCTGGGCCTCTGGCTGCTCATCCCGATCCTCGCCGACCAGGTCGGCAAGTTCATCGCTGCCTTCCCCTCGCACATCGAGGCCGTGAACCAGTCGCTGACCAGGCTCTTCGACGAGTACCACCAGCGCGTGCCCGAGGCGACACAGGCGCAGCTCGACACCTACTTCCGCAACCTCGGCGACACCGTCGGCGCGGCGGTTACGACCTCCGTGCAGCGCTCGGTCGAGTTCGTGACTGGCACGGTCTCGGTGATCTTCGGCTACCTCGTAGTGCCCTTCTGGGTCTTCTACATGCTCAAGGATCGCTACCGCATGCAGCACGCGTTCCTCGAGGCGATGCCGCCGTACTTCCGAGACGACATCCGCCACATCTTCCTGATGATCGACCACGTCGTCGGCCGCTACATCCGTGCGCAACTGATCCTCGGCCTTGTCGTGGGCGTCGCCGTGGGCATCGGCATGACCGTGCTCGGCGTGCCGCTCGCGGCCGGCCTCGCCGTCTGGGCCGGTGTCACCGAGCTCGTCCCGATCATCGGTCCCTGGCTGGGTGCCATCCCTGGCCTGCTGCTCGTCGTCGGCACCAACCCCGGCCTGATCGTGCCGGTCGCGCTGGTCTACCTGATCGTGCAGCAGCTCGAGAACCAGCTGCTCGTCCCGCGCCTGCAAGGCGAGGCGACTGACATCTCCGCGGGCATGGTGATTCTGCTGTTGGTGCTTGGCGGTGCAGCGTTTGGCTTCGCCGGCCTCGTCGTGGCGGTGCCCGCTTCCGCCATCCTGCGCGAGATCTTCTGGTACCTCGACCGCCGATTCCGTGGCGCGAGTGCACACGATGCGTTCGCAGAATCACGCGCCGCCCGGGACACATCCGAGGCGGACGAGAAGGCGACGCCACCCACCCACGGCGATGATGTCGCCGAGGCGCGCGGGTCGTAACGAGCTAGGGCTGGTAGTCGGTCGGAGCGGACTCAACCGCTCCGGACAGCACGACGAGCCGACCAACGCTGGTCGAACCACCGGCCGGGGCCACCGAGACCGATACGCGCTTCGGCGCGCCGGCACCCGAGGGCAAACGCACGACCTTCTGCACCGCGGAGCGCTCGTCGGGCGTGAACGTGCCGACCGAGAACGTCTTCTTCCCGTCGTCGAACCAGATCTGATAGACGCTGTCGAGCGGCAGATCCGGCAACCCGCGTGCGAGCAGCACACCGGCGCCCGCCTCGCCACTCCACAGGTAGCGCGCGATCGCACCGTGCCCCGCCGCCGTCGGCTCAAGCACGGACATCTTCGACTGCTGATCGGCGTTGATCGCCGTAACCAATTCCTGATCCGCGAGCGCGGTCTGAAGCTGCGTCTTCAGGTCCTCGGACGTTGTGGCGTTCGCGCCGTTCTGCGTGAGCTGCTGAATGCGCTTCGCGCTCGCCTCGACCACTGCCGCGAGTGAGGCATTCTGCTTCGACTGCGCCGAGAGCTGCTGCTGCACGCTCATGCCCCAGCCAACGATCGCGAAGCCGGCAACCACAGCCGCAACCGCCGAGGCGACCTGCCACCGAGACCAGCGCTGGAACCACACCACCCGCTCCTCGCGACCAGCGCGAGCAACGTCGAGCACACGATTACGCAGCGACGGGTCAGCGCGGCGCAGCGGTGCGCTCAGCGCGACGAGGTCAACGACATCGTGGTACCGGGCGAGCTCGCTCGCAGCGGCGCTGTCGTGGCGCACCAGTTCCTCAACCGCTGCCGACTCGGGGCCGGGCAGTGTGCCAAGGGCGTATGCCGCCAGCAGCTCGTCGCGTTCTTCGGGGGTCATGGCGTGCGTCCCTGCCCCTCTGCTTCCAGCGTGTCACGCAGCTTGCGCATCGCCAGCCGCACACGCGTCTTCACGGTTCCGAGCGGCACCGAGAGCCGCTCCGCAATCTCCGTCTGCGTGAAGCCGCCGAAGTAGGCCAGCTCCACCACCTCGCGCTGCGCCGTCGGCAGCAGCGCCATCGCCGCCCGCACGACCTGCCGCGACTCCGCAAGCAGCGCCCCCATTGCCGGGTCGCCGGTCGCGTCCTGGTCGCGGAGCTCGAACGACGGCTCCTCTTCATCCTCACTGCGCTGTCGCCGCGAGATGCGGCGGTGCTCGTCGATCGCGCGGTTGCGCGTCACCGACATCAGCCAGCTCAGCAGACGGCCACGTGTCGGGTCATACGATTCCGGCCGCTGCCAGAGGCGCAGGAACACCTCCTGCGTGACGTCCTCCGCCAGCTGCCCAGTCGTACAGGACCCGGAGACTCACCGAGAACACCAACGCCGAGTAGCGGTCGTAGAGCGCGCCCAGGGCATCAAGTCGCCCCGCCGCGAGACCTGCCATCAGCTCGTCGTCGGTGCGCACGGGGGCGTCACCGTCACCTTGGGTTACGTCTTGTATCGAGGGGCGGATTCGTCTCGGCGAGGCTTCAGCCAAGAGGATGCCTCCACAGGCGGCGCGCCGTGGTGTGGTGGGGGAAGACGATTGTACGTCGCCCGCCACCCTTGCAACTGTCTGACTTTGCGTGGGTCGCGAGGAGGATCAGAGCGCGACGCCGGTGGCGAACAGCAACCCTCGAGCCAGGATCTCGCCAGCTAGCACGCAGCCGACGGCGATGTAGAGCAACCCAGTGGCCGACATCATCCCGCGGATGCTCGCCGCCTTGTACGCGAGCAGCGCCAGCGTGAGCGGTGCCACGAGGCCAACCGCCACGCGCAGCCAGAACGCCGGGTTGGCGACCAGCGCCACGCCAAAGCTCGTGTCGCCCAGCGGGACGATCCGTGCCGGCTCGATCATCCCGACCACGAGAAGCACCACTTGGGTCGCCAGCGCGGCAGCCACGAGCAGGGACATCTGCTCGAGTGGCTCCTTCGGCAGCCCAGAGTTCGTCAGGTACCAGTGTCCCCAGGACATCGCCATCATCGAACCGCCGAGTGCGCCCGCTCCGGCCATGACGCTCAGCAGCATCCCCACGAACGACCAGGCCGGCGGCGAAACGTAGCCCGAGACCAGCACGATCGCGACGAGGCCCACCGCGGAGCCAAGCGCTCCGAACACCAGGCTCGCGCGGCGCAAGTTGCCAAAGGCAGACATGCCATGGGCTACGGAAACGACCAGCAGTACATCGAGTGCGATCCGCAGCGGCGCCAGCCACGACCCGGCGAGCGCATACCCGCCGACCTCGTCCACCGGCTGCAGCACAACGATCGAGAGCCAGACCGCGAGGATCGCCATCGGCCCCGCGATCAGCGATCCCATCTGCACGTAGCCCATCGTGACCATCCGCCGGGCGTCGAAGACCGTGACGACCGCGAGCGTGCCAACGGCAAGCTCCAGCATCAGGATCAGCGAGACGTAGGGCATGGCAGAGAGGTTCACGGGAGCCGGATCGTAGGTGCCCCTCCCGGCAGGCGCCAGCCGGGCAGTTCGAGGTGTGACAGGTCAGCGTTGACAGGCCGTTCACGTCGGCCGACGATCCTCTCGTTATGAGTTCCCTCCGAGACGATCCCTCCAACCCGCGCTGGCTCCGTAAGGCCCTGCGCGAGATCCCGCGTCAGATCACGGAACTGGCCGAGGCGTTCAGTGACCGTGCTGCGCACACGCGCCCGGAGAGCGGCGACTGGTCCCCCGTCGAGGTGCTCGGCTACCTCGTAGCTGCCGAGACCGAGGACCTGCACAACGTCGAGGTGATGATCGCGGAGGACGGCGCGCGCATCGAGGAGCAGCGAGCACACCTCGCACCCGGCGAGCACGACTACGACGGTCAGTCGGCGTGGCGCCTGCTCGAGCGCTTCCTCTCACAACGCGAGGAGCTGCTCTGGAACCTCGAGTTCGTCGAAAGCGAGTGGGGGCACGCGGGCATGCACCCCTACCGCGGGCGCATCGGCCTGATGCGCTATCTCCGCGAGATGACCGACCGCGATCTGGAAGCCTCGATCACGCTCCGCAAGATGCTCGAGGCAAGCGCGCAGGAAGAGCCCGCGGGCCGCTGGCGCTAGTCCTCACCTCGCAGCGTCCGAGTCGTGCCTAGTACGTCACCGCCGACAGCGCATGCGTGATCGCGTTGCCCAGCTCGTCCGGGTGCTCCACCGGCTCCGAGCAGACATTGCCCACACAGACGTACGCGACACCTTCGCGATCGCCCGGCAGGCCGAGTTGCATCATCAGCGAGGCGTCCTCTTCCGGATCGAGCAGCTGCACCACACGCGTCGCCAGCGGCAGTTGCAGCGCGCGCTCGCGGATCGCGTTCGCGCGTGCCTTGGCCTCAGGACTGCGGCCCGAGACCACCTGGATCTCCGCCTCCGCCGAGAGGAAACGCTCGACCGCGAGCGCATAGCCCGCCGCCTGCGTGCCACTGCCCTCGTACGTCTCCGCGAAGTCAGCGAGCGTGTCGTCGGCCACGCGCAGATAGCGCTCGTCGTGTGACAGGCGTCCGAGGCGTAAGTACGCGTCGGCCAGCTCGGCGTTCTCACCGATTGGCTTGCTGCGCACCGCGAGCAGGCCAGTCTCGTCACCACCTGCCGCCACGTCATAGAAGCCGCGGCCCTGCACGCGCCAGTGCGACTCGATGATCCGCGCAAGCTGGCGCGCGTGGTCGAGGTATGCGCTCTCACCGAGCACCTCGTGCGCATCGAGCAGCGCGAGCAGCGTCTGCGCTTGGTCCTCGATCATCCCGAGCAGGTGCGGTTCGTTGTCGTAGTAGCGATAGATCCCGGCCTCACCGGCGCGCATCCGCGCCCAGATGAAGTCGACCGCGCGCCGACCGCGCTCGAGCCAGTCACGTCGCTCGAACGTCACGCCGCACGCGAGGTAGCCGCGCGCGAGGCCAGCCGTCCACGACGCGTAGACACGAGGATCAACGTACGGCTCATCGAGCGGCGCGCGGCCGTCAGCATCGAGTGCGAAGTACGTCTCGTCGGCATCCTGCGATCCGGCAAAGCCGCCCTCACGCTGCGACAGCTTGCGATCGAGGTACGCAATGGTCTGCTCAGCGATTGGCTCGGTGAACTCGCGCTCCTCCTCGGAGACGCGGCCCAGCTCGGCCAGCACCAGCAACAGCCCGCCATGATCCTCGGACATCTTCTCGAAGTGCGGCACCGACCAGTCAGCCGTCGTGGAGTAGCGGAAGAAGCCGCCCTCGACGTGGTCGTACATGCCGCCGCCGGCCATGCGCTCGACGGTCGTGTGCGCGCGGTGCAGCGCCTCAGCGTCCTCGTGGCGCAGCGCGGCACGGATCAGCAGCCGCAGGCCGTCTGTCTGCGGGAACTTCGGCGCAGTGCCAAAGCCACCGTTCTCGCTGTCGTACGCGTCGTCAAATGTCGCGCGCACGGTGTCGACGATCGACGACGAGATCGTGCCGATCTCGTTCTCCGCGCGGTTGTCGCGCTGCGTCCGGTACTCGGCGATCTTCGCGCGCAGCTCATCGCGCTGCACGAACCACGCCTCGTTCACGCGCGTCAGGAGCTCGACCATCCGGTCGGGCGGAATGTACGTCAGGCCGACGAGCACTTCGCCGTCGCCATCGAGGAATGCGGTAGTCGGCCAGCCGCCCATGTTGTAGCGCAGGTTCACGTCGGGACGCGTGTCGTTGTCCACGCGCACCGGAATGAAGCGCGACGTCACCAGGTCGATCACGCGCTGGTCGGAGTAGGTCGTCTCGTCCATGACGTGGCACCAGTGGCACCACACCGCGGACAGCCCGAGCAGCACCGGCTTGTCCTCGGCGCGCGAGCGCTCAAAGACCTCCGGCCCCCACTCCATCCATGGGATCTCAGCAGCGCGGTTCGGTCGCGGCGAGAAGTGGTGCGGGCTGTAGGTCGTCATGGCATGCCTCGATACGTGCACATCGAGCGTAGCACCGGGCGATGCCTGAAGCCTGACGCGGAATGCCGGATCTCGAGGTACTCGCGCCACCGAAACGAGCCCATCCGCAGTGGCTTCAGCTCACGAACCAAGAAGCCGGGCGAGAACAGCCGAAGGCTGCTAGATGCCGAGGTAAGGCTTGCCCAGCAGGTCACGAGCCATCGTGATCGAGCCCAGGTGCTGGTTGGCGTGGCTGACCAGGTTGGTGCCAATGCTCGCCAGCCGTGTCATCTCGCCAAACGGCCGGATCGTCACCGTCTCGTTCAGGAACGCCTCGTCCATCGCCGCGATCGCCGGCAACACCGAGGTCGCCACGTCGCGACCGTACCCCGCGAGCAGCGTCGCCTCCGGGAAGCGCATCGAGCGCGTCTCGCTGTGGTCGGCGCCGGTGCCCTGCGCCGCCTTCGGCAACCCCCACGCCACGTCCAGTCCCTGCTCAAGCCAGATCGTCGGCTCACGCAGGAACACGTAGCGAATGATGTTGTCCACCGTGCGGAACACGTGCCACGCCTCGAACCCGATCGAGTTCGCCGTTGCCGATGGCATCGCGTTCAGCTCATCGAGCGTGAGATCCGAGATCGATACGACGATCCCGTTCGGCCCCACCAGCGCCTCACCAAGGTGATGCGTGAGCAGATCCTGCACCGTGCGCACCTCGGACCGTGGCGGGTACAGCGGCGACTGCTCGCTCATCGGTGCTACGCCTTCGCCTCGGCCCGTAGCAGCTGCTCGATCTGCTGGTAGTCCTGGTCGTTGATCTTGTGCAGGTTGCCGCGGAACGCCATGCCGAGCTTCTTCGGCCCCAGCGCACGCGTCTTATCGAGCAAGTCCGTGACCTCGCGTACCTCGACGTAGTGGCCCGGATCCGGAATCACCACCGGCTTCGTCTTGATGCGGAACGGGTACGCCTCCTCGCCCTTTACCTCGGAGTGCAGGCCGATGTCGGTCTCGTCCTCGAACATCGTGCCGGTGACCTCGACCACGCCGCCGAACTGCACGACACCCGTGAGGTAGAAGACGATCCGGTCGCCCGGCTGCATCTCACCCGACTGCTTGCGGCGAGAGGACTTGAACGCGCAGAGGTCGAACTTGCGCTCGCGCAGCACATCGAAGTTTTCCGTTGGGCCGACCACGATCCATGCCTGCATCTGCACTGCCCCTTCGCACACTCAACAACGAGCCAGACACAACGAAGCCCCGCGTAGGCGGGGCTTCGAGGATTGCGAGACGAGTCTCGGACTAGTGACCGCAGGGCCGCGGGGTGCCGCCGGCCGCCGAGAACGACGAGCCACACGAGCACGACGCGGTCGCGTTCGGGTTGTAGATCGTGAAGCCCGACTTCATCAGGTCCTCGACGTAGTCGACCTCGGCGCCACCGATGAGGCCGGCCGAGTCGGGGTCGATGAGGATGCTCAGGCCTTCGATGGCGACGACCGTGTCGTCTGCCTCAGCCTCTTCGGCCAGGGCCATCCCATACTGGTAACCCGAGCAGCCACCACCCACGACGAATACGCGCAGCGAGCCGTTGGGCATGCCCTTCGACGCGAGGAGCTCCTTGGCGCGAGCCGCAGCCTTCGGCGTGACAGTGACGAGCGAGCTCAGTTCGATCTCCGTCGTCATTGGAACCTCCATTGGAGAATCGGCAAGCCGTGCTCGCCGCTCCTTCCATCCTAGCAGACCCAGTCCTACCTGATACGTCCTACCCGATATGCCTAGCCGACCCGGTAGCCGCAGGCGAAGTCCGCCGGCAGCTCCGCCCGGTCCAGCGCCGTGACCGGCGCCCCCACGATTCGCTCGAGCAGTGCCTGGTCGTGCTGGCAGCCATCTCCACCCGGCCCAAAGCGCCGGCACGGGCAGCCGCGGCCCAGCAGCCGGACCCCGCTGGCGTCAGCCAGCACCTCATAGTCGAAGCCGTCCGCAGCCAGCATCGCCACGCCCGAGCGAGCACGCTCCTCGACCGTCGCACCCTCGACCCGCGGGGCGTACTCGCGACCCAGCCGGTCGGCCAGCTTCTCGAAGATCAGCGAGGCGAGCTGCTGCCCGGAGCGGCCCGCCGTCTCGTCGGGGGCCAGCGCCATCATCTCCTCGAGCAGGCGGCGCGTGAGCCGCACGTAGTGCTGCGAGAACAGCTCAGTGCCAGCCTCGGTCAGCGTGAAGGCGTAGCGAGGCCGCCCCGCCCCGCCGCGGATCTGCGAGACGCTCACGAAACCGTCCCGCATCAGCACATCGAGGTGGCGCCGTACGGTCGCCCCAGCCAGACCAAGGGAGTGCGCCAGCTCATCGACGGAGACACCGTCGCGGTGGCGCAGAATCTCCAGGATCGCCTCGCGGCTGCTTTCCAGCCGCCCTGCCATCGTCATCGCTTCGCCATATTCATCACATCGAGCCTACGAAGCGGTTCGTCAGGCCGTCAACGTTTTTGTGCTTTGGATGCGAAAAACAACACAAACAGCGCCATCCCGCAGCGGTAGGATGGATCCATGCCTGACCGCATCTATTTCGACCACGCCGCTACCACCCCGCCCGACCCTCGGGTCGTGCAGGCGATGCTCCCCTACTTCAGCGAGATGTGGCACAACCCGTCCTCGATCTACGTCGAGGCGCAACGTGCCCGCCAGGCGATCGACGAGGCCCGCGCCGCGGTCGCTCTGCACATCGGCGCGAAGCCCGAGGAGATCATCTTCACGTCGGGCGGTTCCGAGTCCGACAACCTCGCACTGCGCGGCGTCTATGAGGCCTCGCTGTCTCGAGGTCGCCACATCATCACCTCCAGCGTCGAGCATCACGCGATCCTCGACACCGCCGAGACGATGGTCCGCAACCTCGGGGCTGAGGTCTCGATCGTCGGCGTCGGTCCCGACGGTCGCGTCGACCCCGCCGCCGTCGAAGCGCTCGTGCGCGACGACACCACGCTCGTCTCGATCATGCACGCCAACAACGAGGTCGGCGCGATCAACGACATCGCCGAGATCGCACGCCGCGTGCACGCGAAGAACCCAAAGACGATGGTGCACACCGACGCCGTGCAGTCCGCCGCACACCTCGCGGTGCGCGTCGATGACCTCGGCGTCGACCTGCTCACATTGACCGGCCACAAGTTCTACGGCCCGCGCGGCGCCGGCGTGCTCTACGTGCGCAGTGGTACGCCGCTACAGCCGCAGATCATTGGTGGCGGCCAGGAAGACGACCAGCGCGCGGGCACCGAGAACACCGCCGCGATCGTCGGACTCGTCGAGGCGATGCGCATCGCCTCCTCAGAGCGCGAGGCCGACATCGTGCACGACCGCGCGTTGCAGCAGCGCCTGCTCGACGAGGTGCCGCAACGCATTCCGATGGTGGCCATCACCGGCCCAACGGATCTCGACCAGCGCGTGCCGGGATCGGCCTCGTTCGCGATCGCATTCGTCGAGGGTGAATCGGTGCTGCTCGCACTCGACCTCGCCGGTGTCGCCGCATCGTCCGGTTCCGCATGCACCACCGGCTCCGTCGAGCCCAGTCACGTGCTCGTCGCGATGGGCATGCCAACCGAGCTTGCGCGCGGCTCGCTGCGCTTCACGCTCGGTCGCAGCAACACCGACGCCGACGTCGACCGTTTGCTCGAGGTGCTCCCGTCGATCGTCGAGCGCATGCGCAAGCTCTCGCCAGTGCCCGTCACCGAGGCACCTGCTGAATACCTGCCGTGGTTGAGCAACGAAGGAGTCGCGACAACATGACGACCGAGAACGCAACGCTGGCTGGTGGCTGCTTCTGGTGCCTCGAGGCCGTGTTCGAGATGCTGCGCGGCGTCGAGTCAGTGCAGTCCGGCTACATCGGCGGCCACGTCGCCTACCCGACCTATGCACAGGTCTGCGACGGCGACACCGGCCACGCCGAGGCAACCCGCGTCACCTTCGACCCGGAGCAGATCTCGTACCACGACCTGCTCGACGTCTTCTTCACGATTCACGACCCCACCACCCCGAACCGCCAGGGCGCGGACGTCGGCACGCAGTACCGCTCCGCGATCTTCACCCACTCTGCCGAGCAGTTCGCGACGGCGCAGATGGTGATCGCGGAGCTCGGGAAGTCCGGCCTCTGGCCGAACCCGATCGTGACCACCGTCGAGGAGGCCCCGGTCTTCTTCCCCGCCGAGGAGTACCACCAGGGCTACTACCGGGAGAACCCGTACCAGCCCTACTGCCAGATCGTGATTGAGCCCAAGGTCGCCAAGGCCCGGGCCAAGTACCTCGAGAAGCTCAAGGCCTAGCCTCGAACGACGCCCTCGATTAGCATCGAGCCCGCGTAGGGGACGGAATCGCTATGACGACGCACAGCCTCGACCTGCACGGCACGGAAGTCGCTCCGCTCGACCTCGATGAGGAGCTGCGGAAGAACATCCTGCTGACCTCGGTAGACGGGCTGCTGAACTGGGCCCGTGCCTCGTCGCTCTGGCCGGCCATGTTCGGCCTCGCCTGCTGCGCCATCGAGATGATCGCAACCGCAACCTCCCGCTATGACATCGCGCGCTTCGGCGCGGAGGTGTTCCGAGCCTCGCCGCGCCAGGCCGACCTGATGATCGTCGCCGGCACCGTGACCTGGAAGATGGCCCCGGCCGTGCGCCGCGTGTACCTCCAGATGGCAGAGCCCAAATGGGTCATCTCCATGGGTGGCTGCGCGATCATGGGTGGCCCATTCGCCTACGGGTACTCCGTCCTGCCGGGTGTGAACCTGATCTGCCCCGTGGACGTCTACGTCCCCGGCTGTCCGCCGCGTCCGGAGTCCCTGCTGCAGGGCCTGATGATGCTGCAGGACAAGATCAAGCAGCACGGCGTCGACGGTGGTCAGCGCATGCGCCCCGAGCCCGATGGCGACTTTTCGCGCTACCTGCCGGCCGGCGACCCGCTCCGCAACGAGCTCGAGTCGCTCTTCCCGCCGTACACCACCTCCACCGACCCCAACCGCCTCAGCGGTGGCTACCCGCTGCACGGCCACTAGGCCCGCACCAGCAACTACCGACGAGGCGCCGCGAGGCGCCTTCGTTGCGTCATCGCCCCCATGCGACCATGAGCCTCGAGGTGACCCGATGGGCAAGCTGATCTACGCCACGATCATGTCGCTCGATGGCTACGTGAACGACGCGGCCGGCAACTTCGATTGGGCGATGCCGTCCGAAGAGGTGCATGCCTTCGCGAACCGCCTCCAGCGCGCCACTGGCACTTACCTCGTCGGACGCCGCATGTACGAGGTCATGGTCTGGTGGGAGACGGTTCCGCTTGAGAACGAGCCGCCGGTGGTTCGCGAGTACGCGCTGGAATGGCGCCAGGCCGAGAAGATCGTCTACTCGACGACCCTGACTGAAGTCTCCAGCGCCAACACGCGCCTGGAGCGCACGTTCAACCCCGAAGCAGTGCGTGCCCTGAAGGCCGCGACTGAGGAGGATCTCACCGTGGGTGGCCCGACCCTCGCCGCCGCGGCGTTCGAGGCAGGCCTCGTGGACGAGGTCCAGCTGATCGTCGTGCCCGAGATCGTCGGCGGCGGAACACGAGCGCTGCCAGACGGCGTCCGAGCCAGCCTCCAATTGCACGAGCAGCGCCGCTTCGAGAACGGCATGGTCTACCTCGGCTACCGAATCTGAGTCGTCGCGCGGCTGCAACCCGGCCGCGATGCAGCACAAGCGGGATCGCACTATGATGCCCGCGGTCGCCCGGGCTCCCCGACGACCACAGTGAAGAGATTGGGAGTGGCGACTTTGCAGATCCGACCAATCATCGAGCGCATCGTGCGCCCGCAGACCACCGCCTTTGCGCACTGCGACCTGCCGTGCGGCATCTACGACCCGGCCCAGGCCCGCATCGAGGCCGAGTCCGTGAAGGCCGTCCAGACCCGCTACCAGGACGCCGACAACTTCAAGGGCCCGAACCAGACCGCCGAGGACTACAAGGCCCGTGCGCTCAACATCAAGGAGCAGCGCGCCGACCTCGTGAAGCACCACCTCTGGGTGCTCTGGACCGACTACTTCACGCCGGC
>QWQU01000039.1 GCA_003670735.1 Chloroflexota bacterium
CGCATGCGAGCTCTGGTTCACACCGTGCAGCAGCACCACCGGCGGTGCGCTCGGGTCGCCCCATTCAAGGAAGTGCAGGCGCTCGTGTCGCACCACTGTGTTGCGCGAGAAGTATCGAGTCGGCACCTGATGCGCGATGCCAAGGTCGCGAGCGCTGGTGAGTAGGCTCGCCAGCTCATCGGACTCGGTCAGGTCCAGCGGCTCGAGTCCGTCCGCGACCCGGTTCAGATGAGACTCAGTGAGATGTGAAGGCTCAGTCTCGGCCATGGCGACCTCCTCGGTCCGACGAGGCGAGCGCCCCTGTCGGCCAACGTCCGCATGATACGGCGCTACCATGGCCGAGCAGCAGCGTTCGAGGAGGTTCCGATGCGAGTGTTAAAGGCCGGCGACGGCGAGACAGTAGAGCGCACCGGAGCGCCTATCTTCGAGGGCACCGTCCACGGTCGCGCGCTATCTGAGGGGCTCACCGATCAAGTCAGCGCCTCGCTAGTCCACTTCTCACCGGGCGCGAAGACCCGACCGCACCGCCACCCGCATGATCAGCTGCTCTACATCGTCTCCGGCATCGGCAAGGTCGGCGCGAACGACGAGGAGCACACCGTCACTGCCGGTGACTTCGTCGTCATCCCCGCTGGCGAGTCACACTGGCACGGCGCAGCCGACACCGGCTCACCGATGACCCACATGACGATCCTGCTGCCGGGCGGAGGCGAGACGATCGTCGAGCAGTAGCCGCTCCATCGAGGTCGGCGAAGCGACCGCTCGCCACCTCGGTCGGTTCGTCAGGTCTCATGCCGCAGCACGAACAGCAGCCCGCCGATCACGAGGCTGTACACGAGCAGCGCGACGAGGTCGTTGAGCAGGAAGCCACGGTTCACGAAGATCGCGAGCGTCAGTCCGCCGATCAGATAGACCAGCATCAGCACGAGGAACGGCAGCAGTCCGCGTGGCGAGGCCACCAGCGTCTGATGGTCCGAGGTGAGCCGCGTGCGCGCCCACAGCCGCGAAAGCCAGCCGATGCGCGGATCCGGCTGTCGCCCCCATGGCGCCGAGGTGCCCTCGAACATGTGGAACACCGGCAGCGGCACGCGCTCCTGGATGCGCGTGCGCAGGTCGCCGTCCATTAGCCACGCCTGCACCCCGCGCGCCCGAGGTGTGCACAGCACGACCGCGTCGTAGTGCTCTGGGTGGTTGCGCAGTTCGTCCTCGACCGCCGTCGGCGCTGAGCCATCGCCCGCAATCGTGCCGACGAGATGTAAGCCCGAGTCACGCAGCAGCGCGCGCGCCTGCACACCGCGCTCGATCGCAAAGGCCTCGAGTGTCGGCGTCTGGCCGGACATTGGGCGTGACCAGTGCGTGGCGGTGACCAGCAGCGTGCATGCCGACGCGGGATCCCCCGCCTCGATGTGCCGCAGGCACGAGGCAAGCTCGGTCGGGGCGATCCGGTGCGCGACCACGAGGTAGTGCGCCATCAGGCCCCGATCATACGCTCGACCGGACCAGCTACTTCAGGTTCGAGTAGTCCGTCGGCGCCAGGATGTCCGACTGAATGCGCGCCACGAGCGGGCCATTGCCCTCAGACGCCTCGCGCGCGGCGAGCCAGTCCGGGTCGGCCTGGAACGCAGCGAACGAGGTGTCGCGCGTCGCCTGATCCGGCCACGCCAGCATGTAGACCAGCTGGTCGCTGCGGCCGCCGTGCTTGTACGTCCAGAAGCCGACCATGTTCCAGCCCATGCGCTCCCAGATCTTCGTCGTGTGATCGCGGAAGCGTCGGTTCAGGTCGGGCAGTCTGCCCGGCATCGCCGTGTATGTGCGCAGCTCGAAGATCATCGCAGGCCCCTTTGCTTCGCCTCTGTTCGGTATCGCTATGAACGCGTCTTTTGCAGCCATTCCAGGATGAACGGATTGTGCTGTCGCTCGAAGCCGATCGTGCTCTGGTCCATGTGGCCAGGCATGACGATCGTGTCGTCGGGCAGCGGTAGCAGCTTCTCAACGATGCTGCGCATCTCCTGCTCGAAGTTGCCGCCGGGCATATCCGTACGACCGATCGAGCCTCGGAACAATGTGTCGCCGCTGAACAGCATGCCGTTGTCGTAGTAGGAGACGCTGCCCTGCGTGTGACCGGGCGTCTCGAGTACCCGCAGTCGCACACCAGCAACCTCGATGATGTCGCCATCGTGGATATGACCCGACGGGTCGGGCGGCGGCACGTCAACCTTCACGCCGTAGCGCTCGGCCATGCCCTGCCAGCCGTGGTGCACGAGCTCCATGTCGCTCTCGTGAATCACGAAGCGTGCACCGGTCGCGTTCTGCACCGGCCCGACCGCCAGGATGTGATCGCCGTGGCCATGCGAGTTTGCAATTAGCTTGATCGTGACGCCCATGTCCTTCGCCAGCGCGAGGATCTCGTCCGGCTCGTCACCGGGGTCGATGCAGATCGCCTCGTGCGTCTGAGGGCTGCCGATGATCCAGCAGTTCTCCTCGAACACGCCAACCACGAGACCGCGTACTTGGAGCTCATTCACGACTTCCATGCCGCCACCTTCTTCGCACGGCCCTCAGGCCGTCAAGCCTCGATGATCTCACGCGCCCGTGCGAACACCGCGTCCAGCATCGGCTCCGTCAGGCGCCCCGTGAACGTGTTCTGCTGGCTCGGATGGTACGAGGCGAGCAAGGTCCGACCGGACGGCAGCGCGGCCTCCGCGCCATGCCCAAACTTGGGCCGTGGCCGCATCCCCTCGTGGCTCGCAACCGCCTCCATGCCAATCGCCCCGAGTGCGAGCACAACCTTCGCGTTGCGCAGCAGTGCCAGCTCCCGCTCTAGGTAGGTCGCGCAGTTGTGCCGCTCCTCGGGCAACGGCTTGTTGTCCGGCGGCGCGCAGCGCACGGCTGCGGTGATGTACGCGTCGGAGAGCTCCAGCCCGTCGTCGCGCCGCTCGCTGCTTGACTGGTTCGCGAAGCCTGCTCGATGCATCGCGCGGTAGAGCCATTCGCCCGAGCGATCGCCGGTGAACATGCGCCCCGTGCGGTTCGCACCATGCGCAGCCGGCGCGAGCCCGACAATCACGAGGTGTGCATCGGGGTCACCGAACCCCGGCACCGGCCGCGCCCAGTACTCCCAGTCGCGGTACGCAGCACGCTTTTCGACACCCACTGCCTCGCGCCATGCGACGAGGCGCGGGCAGATACGACACGCGACAACGTCTGCTGTGACCTGTGCGATCGAGTCCGTCACGAGCGCTCACTCCGAATGCACATAAGGTTGCTGGGCTTGCCATGCCCCAGTACAGTGCCCGCACTCCTCAGCTAGCGAAGTGGCCGCTGGTTGAGGTTCGACGTTGGTCGCTCGACGACTGACATGGATGCGGATGATCGAACGCGATCGAGCGCGGCACCGTGCGTGCCTGCGCGAGTATGCGCGCTGCGACATCGGGGTGAACGGATCCAATGACGACGACTCGCACCCCGATCGCACTGGTCGCTGACGCCGACATCGACTCCGTCGATGTCGCACGCCGCGAGCTGCGTCGTCAGGGCATGCGCGTCGTTACCGCAGCCACCGGTGAGCGCGCCCTCCGCGTCGCCGAGATGCAGCGCCCTGACCTCGTGATCATCGCCGTCGAGCTGCCCGGCATCCCCGGCCTCGAGGTGCTGCGTCGCCTGCGCGCACGCGGTCCGGTGCCCGCCATCCTGCTTGCCGAGTCTCGAGGTGCCGCGCGTGCCCTGCGCAGCGGCGATGCCATCCAGAAGCCCGTCACCGCCGAGCTGCTCGCTTCGCGCATCCGTGAGCTGCTCGGCCAGGACACGGGTAGCACGAGCGCCCGCATCGTCTCCGGCGGCGTCGACATCGACCTCGAGCAGCGCGTGATCACGCGCGACGGCGACCCGGTCGCACTCACCCGCACGGAGTGGTCGCTGCTCGTGTACCTCGCGGCGAACCAGCAGCAGCTGCTCAACAGCGGCGACATCCTCAGTCAGGTCTGGGGCCCCGAATACCGCGAGGACCTGCAGTTCCTGCGCGTGTGGGTCTCTCGCCTGCGCGCCAAGCTCGGTGGCTCCGGCTCGCGACTGATGATCCGCACCGTGCGCGGCGTCGGTTACATCTTCGATCCCGACGCCTCGGACGCAGTCTCCGGCGAGACGTCCGGCGAAGCACAGTCGCCCCGCCGCACCACACGCACCCAGCGCTAGCACCCGCATCACCTCGATCGTCCGAGGTCGCGCGCGAGCGCTACGACTCGGTGTGGATCGCGTGTCCGCCGAACTCGTTGCGCAGCGCCGCCAGCAATCGCATCGAGAATGCGTTGTCGTCTCGCGATGCGAAGCGCGCGAACAGCGCGGCTGCGATCACGTTCATCGGCACGGAACGATCGACCGCTTCCTGCACCATCCAACGGCCTTCGCCGGAGTCATCAACGACGCCGCGCAGCTGCTCGAGCTGCGGGTCGTTGCCGAACGCGCGGATCGCGAGGTCGAGCAGCCACGATCGCACGACGCTACCGTGCGTCCACAGCGAGGAGATGCGCTCCAGGTCGAGCGGGTGGTCGTATGCCTCGAGCAGTGCGTAGCCTTCGCCGTACGCCTGCATCATTCCGTACTCGATGCCGTTGTGGACCATCTTCACGAAGTGCCCCGTGCCGACCGGCCCCAGGTGTTCCCAGCCGCCCTCTTCGGTCATCGCGTCGAACAGCGGGCTCGCGATTGCGACCGCCTCATCGGTGCCGCCGACCATCACGCAGTAGCCGTTCGCCTGGCCCCAGATGCCGCCAGACGTCCCCGCGTCGAGGAAGCGCAGGCCTCGTTCGGCCAGCATCTCGCCTCGGCGCTGCGAGTCGTGGAAGTTGCTGTTGCCACCGTCGATCACGATGTCGCCCTGCTGCATGTGGCTCGCGATCTCGAGGATCGTCGCCTCGGTCGCCTCGCCCGCAGGCACCATCACCCACACCACGCGCGGTGCGGCCAGCGCCTCGACAAGGCCCTGCAAGGACGGCGCGTCACTGCGCTCCGGATCGGTGTCGTACACGACGACCTCGTGGCCCGCGTTCTGCCAGCGCGCCTTGATGCCGCCACCCATGCGTCCCGCGCCAACCAGTCCGACCTGCATCGTGATCTCCCGCCCTGCATACCTCGAGATCACACGTCACACGTGACCTCGTTCGACTCATTGATTGCGAGCGACGGCTCGCGAGTTACAGACGCACGCTCCGCGCGTACGCCAGCGCCAACACGCCGGTCAGCGCGAACGCGATCCCGACGGCCATCATTCCCATCCGGATCCCCGCGAACTGGATCGCGAAGCCCGCAAAGAATGGCCCAAGCGCCGCACCGACGCCATCGGCGAACGAGAGCCGTCCAAGCACCGCGCCCGGCCGCGAATCGGTCAGCGAGACATCGATCCGCAGCGCCGCCAGCAACGGGCTCGAACCACCGACGGAGATCCCGAGCAGGATCATCGCGATCGCGAACGGCCACGCCTGTGTCAGTCCGGCGGCAACAACCATCGCGCCAGCACCGAGCAGGTACAGCACGCCGACTTCCCACAGCCGCTGGCCGTGCTTGGAGCGTTGTCCAGCCAGCCACAGCGCGATCGCGGCAGCCACACCGGCGGGCAGCCCGAGAACCAGCGCCTGGGACAGTCGCAGCCCGAGCTCTTCGAGCGCGAACGGTCCGAGCACAACCACGATTCCCGCGAAGGCGATGAAGTGCACCAGCGTGACGAGTCCGACGACCGCTTCGGCGCGGCCACTCACGATCGTGCGCCAGCCGCCGCTCGCCTCGCGTCGCACATGCTCGGGCGCTTGTAACCCGACCGACGCGCGCACGAGCGGCAGCGCCATCGCTGCGGTCACACCGAGTGCGACCCAGAAGCCGGCGTGTCGCTCGGCCTGCTCGGAAACGTACGCCGCGATCGCGAGGCCGACCGCGAGCCCGGCCGAAGCGATGATCGTCATCCGTGCCGACGCCTCGGCGCGCCCCGATTCATCGGTGTGCTCACCCAGCGCGCGGAACACGAGCAGCCACGCGAGCGTCGTCCCTGCTGCCAGCGGCGCCATGCCCGCGATGTAGCCCGCACCCGTCTCGATCAACAGCATCACGAGGATGCCCACCGCATTGAGCGCGATCGCTAGGCTCGCCGCGAACGAGCCGCGCATGTGGTCAGCCGCCCACCCGCCAACCGGCGACGCGAGCAGCTTCACCACACCCCACACCCCGAGCGCGAACGCCGGGTACGAGGGTGGTGCGTGCAGCACCTGCACGAGGTAGCTGTTGCTGAAGGCGAACACGATCATCCCGGTCAGCAGGTCGAGCCCGAACGCCGACCACAGCGCGTTCCACACCGCGCCCCGACGCCCCGATTGCTGCGAGGTCGATTGCATCGACAAGAGCACTCCCGGCCGTTCGCGTCCCTGCTCGCCCGCCTCGATCGTCAGCCCGACGCCTAGTCGGCCGGCGCTTGCATGATCGTCGTCGCGGGGCGCACAGTCTCTCGCGGCCCGGGCTTCCCTGCGAATCCCGGCGTCAGATCGCCCACTACAACCGCTGACCGCCATGACGGCGGGCCCCCGAAGGGATCCCCATGCCAGTCGAAGCCGGCCTCGTGCTCATTCACGCCTTCCCCGTCGATTCCTCGCAGTGGGGTCCGCAGGTCATGGCCTTCCGCCACGACCTCCCCGTGCTCGCCCCGGACATGCCCGGTTTCGGCGGCACGATGGACGCCGGCGAGGTCATGACGATGGAAGCCGCGGCTGATTATGTCGCTTATCAGATGCGCTTCTCCGACATGACCAAGGCCGTCGTCGTCGGCCTCTCGATGGGCGGCTACATCGCCCTCGCCTTCGCCAAGAAGTACCCCGAGCTCCTCCAGGGCCTCGTCCTCGCCAACACGCGCTCCGGCGCCGACGACGACGCCGGCAAGGACCGCCGCAAGGCGCTCGCCGACCGCCTCAAGGCCGAGGGCAACGGCTTCCTCGCGGACGCGCCCCCGCCCTTGCTCTCCGCCGACGCGCCCGAGGCGATGTGGGACCGCGTGAAGCGCGTCATCCGCAGCCAGCCTGCCGAGGCCATCGCCGCCGCGGCACTCGGCATGGGTGCACGCCCCGACCTCACGCCCGACCTCGCCAACATCAAGGTGCCGACGCTTGTCATCACCTCGAGTGCCGACACGCTGATCCCCCCCGACGCGACGAAGCCGATGGCCGAGCAGATCCCGGGCGCGGAGCTCGCGGTCATCGAGGGCGTCGGTCACCTCTCGAACATCGAGGGCGCCGAGGAGTTCAACCGCGTCCTCCGCGAGTTCATCGTGAAGTGTGACGTCGACCTCTGGTCCGGCGGCACGTCGCCCTCCGGCGAGGGCCGCGGCTAACCTGCACCCATTCGCGACACAACGAGAGCGGCGCCCATCGGGCGCCGCTGTTCTGTTTGTAGCCAGGGGTCGCGAGACTTACTTCCCAGCGAGAAACCTTCGAGGCACCTCGCGGGTCAGCATGTCCACCTGCTCCCGCGTGATCCCAATCTCGAGCATCCCTGGGATCGCGATCTTCGACAGGTGCAGCATCCCGTCCGGGTTGTACGTGAAGTAGTTCGAGGTCGGCTCGGTCTGACCCGGCTTCAGCCACACGGCCGCCCAGCCGTCGTGCCCGACCATGAGCTTCTCGCCCCACCCGCGATCGAGCAGCGTCTTCAGCGTCTGGTTGCGCTGCTCCCACGTCGGACGCGGCGCGCGGCCCGGGTACCGGTCGATCGAGACGTACACGCCCTCCTTGAGCAGCGACTCGAGGTAGTCGACGTCGGTCGAGTCACCGGAGTGCCCGATACACACACGGTCCATCGGCGCACCCTCTTCCTTGAAGATGCGCACCTGCGTCGTCCCCATCTGCAGCGCAGCGTTGTGGTGTGTGCTGATCGGCGTCCCCGTGCGCGCCGCCGCTCGAGCCGCGGCGCGCAGGATGCGCACGTGCGCCTCAGAGAAGCCCTCGATGTCGTTCGCGACCTTGATCGCGCCCGCGCGCACCGAGGTGTGCCCGATCCCCTGCTCGATCTCGCGCACGAAGATGTCCGCCGTCGCGTCGACATCACGCTCCATGATCGAGCGCGGCGGGTCGCGCCAGATGCCGGTCGCCGGCACCACCTGCAACCCCGAACCCTGCGAGGCCTCGACCATGAACTCTATGTCGCGCCCCAGGTCGGGCGTCGTCAGGTCGATGATCGTGTCGACCCCGCCCGCCTTGATCGCCTGCATGCGCTTGATCGCGTAGGCCATCGTCGCCTTGCGGTCGTACAGCCATGGGTAGTGCGCACTGTCCTCGCCGTTGCTCACGATCACGTGCTCGTGCGACAGCGTGAACCCGAGCTGCGAGTCCTCGATCTCCCCGAGCACCGTCTGAATCTTCGTCACGGTCGGCCCCCTCACCACGGTTGAAGCGAGGCGCACACTACGGCAGCCGGCCCCGCCTTGAAAGCGCCGAGGCCACTGACTCGCCCGTTCTCGCTTAATCGCTCCCGATCTCGCTTGATTACCCTCCTGCCCACGACAGGACAGCCATCGGTCCGCAGTCGAGTTCGGCACAATGTGGTGCGTGACACCCGAGGCAATGTAAAAAAGACAGCCAAGGGGGTGAGCCGCATGGAGCCGTCGCCGGTACAAGTCGCTCGAGGTCTGATCGATCCGTTGTCCGCAATTCTGGGGAACGCGCAGCTCGCGCTCCGCGACCAGAGCCTCTCACCCGCCGTCCGCGATCAGCTCCGCACCGTGGAGCTCCAGGCGCAGCTGATGCGCGACGACATCCAGCTGCTGATGACGCTGCTCGCTCAGTCCGGCAAGCCGGACGTCGCCTTCAAGTAGCAACCTGACGCGAACCTGATGCCCTCATGTTGACGCGCCACAGGCGCGTCGGTCAGTCTGCGCGCGGTCGCCGAGGGGCTTCGGCGTTCTAAGGGTGCGTCGTCGTGCGTTCACTCCTCCGAGGCATCGCGAGCCTCGTCGCTGCCGTGTCGATCGCACTCGTGCTGATCGCACCGGCCTCCGGCGCAACGGATCTCTTCGCCTCACTCGATCCAGGCTTCGATGTAGGCACCGATGCGTGGAACCCCTCAGGCGGAGCGTTCTCTATCGCCACGCCACCACTCGTACACAACGGGAAGGCGGGGCGAATCGTCGCCTCCACCGGCACAGTGTCAGTACGCAGCAAGTACTGGCTGACGCCGAGCATTCCGAGCACAAGTCACACGCTCACACTTTGGATCTTCGACAACGACCCGGCGGTCACACTCACCGTCACACTCGAGTTCCTCGGTGATGGCGAGAATCGCGTGGGGCCACCGTCCGAGACGAGCGTCGGCAACGACTCTCCTGCGTGGCGGCTCGTAACCATTGGACCAATCACCTCGCTCCCCGGCACACAGAGCGTTCGAGTCACGGTGCGTGGTTCCGCGAGCAACACCGCGACCTTCTACGTCGACGACATCTCCCTCTCACGAGCCGACCCGCCGCCAACCACAGTGCCAACGCAAACCGCGACGACATCGCCGGCGACAAGTACGCCCACAAGCGCACCCACCCAGCTCGCAAGCACACCGACCACCGCGCCGACCTCGGTCGCCACACCATCGCTCGTCCCCACCGCCATCGCGATCGCGACGCCAGCGCCGGTGTTCCCCACGCTCGTGAACGGCAACTTCGAGGCGCTCGCACCGCTCGACGGATGGGACAACGTGGGCGGCACGCTCTCGACCGTGTCGCCTGGCCTCGATGGCACGGGCCGCGCCGCGTTGCTCACCTCGGCGAGCGATAGTACGAAGTACGCGTTCGAGACCGTCATCGCCGAGCCCGGCGCGTGGTACGCCGCGCGCGCGAGCCTGCGCCCGAGCGGCGACGCCAGCGCGGCCTGGCTGCGCATTGCCTGGTACGCCTCGACCGACGGCAGCGGCTCACAACTCGCCGTCGCCGACTCGAACCTCGTCACCACGCGCGACATCACCGGCACGGCGAACATCGCTGCCTCGCAGGCGCCGAGCACCGCCCGCAGCGCACGAGTCCGCGTGATGCTCCGCCCCGCCTCCAACAGTGCTGCATACGTCGTCGCCGATGACATCGTCTTCACACCAACCAGCGCACCCGTCGCTGCGCCCACCCCAACGCCGCGCATTGTCCCCACACCCAGCACGAGGCCGCCCGACAGCGCCGCACCCGCGCAACCACCGACGAACGCGAGCGGCTCGAGTAGCGGTGCAGCCACGGCACAACGCACCTCGACCGCGCGGCCATCGAGCAACGACGCAAACCTGACGACGCTACGCGTCGGTACGCCAGCACCCCGCGCCGCAGTGAACGGCCCCCTGCTGCGCATCACCGAGCTCATGCCCGACCCATCTGAGCCCGGCGCCGACCAGGACTTCGAGTGGATCGAGCTCGCGAACCTCGGCTCCAGCAGCGCGAGCCTCGAAGGACTGTGGCTCGCCGACAACGCCGGCGCGATCGAGCTGCCGCCGCTCACGCTCAGTGCAGGCAAGGTGCTCGTGATCGCGGGCGCGCAGGCGAAGGTCCCCGACACCGAGTCATGGTCGCCACCGGGCGGCTTCTCGAATGGCCTTGGCAACGCCGGCGATCGGCTCGTGCTCTACACGAAGGACGGCGGCATCCTCGACGCGCTCTCCTACGGCTCCGACACGACCTACGACAAACCAGCGTTGCCCGCCCCCGGCGCGGGCAAATCGCTCATGCGCCGCTTCGCCGACGACGGCTCCTTCGCCAGCGCCGAGGTCAGCACAACCCCCACACCCGGCCTGCTCGACACGATCGCCACGAGCACAACCACAGCAATCGAAGCACGCGCATCCGCGACACCGTCAGCTACTACGTCGTCATCGCTCGCGTACGTCGCGTTGGGTGGACTCGGTGTCGCCGCGCTGGGTGCTGCTGCTGCGCAGCGCTACCGCACCGCTCGCGCACTCAAGACATCGAGTACGGACAAACCGTCGAGCTAGAGCCGTACTGCGTTCGGCGCGAAGCGCGTGTGCGCGCACGGCCGTGCCATCCACCATCGCGCCACGCTCGCACCGAGCGCTTCGAGCACGGCCATCCCCAGCCCGTATGCGCCCAGGCCCGCCACCGCAGGCAGCGCGGCTGCCACAACATGCTCGGCGAGCATCACGTCGCCCATCGCCATGTACGTCTGTCCCACACAGCACACGAGCCCCGAGATCACCCCGAGCCGCAGCAGCGCGAGCGTGCGCACCACTCGATTGCGTCGTGCCGTCGTGCAGTCGCGATCGGCATGCGCGTGGTCGAGTCGCCACTCCCAGATCCCAGCGCTGCGAGGCGTCCACGGCTGCGGTGAGGTGCCTTCCGGCGCTGGCAGCACACGCGATGCCGATGCCGCAAGCACTTCTTCAGCAACGGTCGTCGCGACCTGCGTCGCGTTCGGCCAGTAGGCGTTCGGCGCGTTGCGCAACGTCGCGTGGTTCAGCGCGCGCACCTCAAGCACCGTCGCGCCGGAGGCGGCCACGATCCGGCGATCGATCGAGCCCATCGCGACCGGGTCATGCATCGACCACACGTCGACCCAGCGCGTGCCCTCGGGCAGCGCGTCCTGCAACAGCGGTCGGCGTCGCCACGCTCGCGCGCGGTTCAACGCCGACCCGATTGTCACGAGCGTGACCGGCAACCCATAGCGCGGCAGCGGTCGGTCGATCGCCGAGATTGCCTGCGACACCGTCACGTACGGGTTCTGCACATCTGGCTGGCGCGTCGGCCGCGCGAGCGCACCCAGCGTCTCGTACGCGACGACCGCGCCGAGCCCATGCCCCACGATCGTCAGCGACCGCGCATCGTTCAGCTCGTTCGCGATCGTCGCGCCAACGGCCTCCTCGATCGCCGCACCATTCACGCGCTCGACGTCGAACGCAGCGTGCTCCAACCACGAGAGATGCAGCACGCGCAGCACGCCTCGCCGCCAGGTGCCGAGCCACGGCACCGCGACCGGCAGTGCCGCGAGTACGAGCAGTGCGCCGAGTGCGACCGCAGCCACCGCGAGCACCGGCACCCACAACACGACCAGCACGAGCCGATACAGCCCGTTCCAGTACGCACGCTCCCACGAGTCGAGCGCGCCGTTGAACAGCCACAGCAGCGTCAGCGGCAGCAGCACAATCGTGGCGATCGAGAGCACCACGATCGGCAGCACGAGTCCGACCCACAGCACATAGATCAGCCGCAGCAGGAACGGCCACGACGCGTCGTAGCGATAGCGCCACGCCTGCGCGTCGGCACCCACCGCCGGCGCATGCACCAGCGGGCGCACGAGCGAGACCGTCGAGGTGATCGCGCGCCAGAAGCGCCACACGCTGTCGTAGTACCCAAGGTGATCGATCAGCGCGTCCGGCAGCGCACGCAGCGTCCACGCCGTCGCATCCAGCTCACTGCGCGTGACGTGCTCGTCCGCCCAGCGCGCCTCGACGATCTGCCACACAAAGTCACGAGATGAGCCAGGGCGATCGGGGTCGGGCAACCGCCCGCTCAGGTGCAGGCGAGCCGGACGCATCCCTCGGCGAATCGAGATTGGCTCGGCGACCAGCTCCTCGGCACCGTTATCCGACAGCCACTGCAACAGTGGCTCAGAAAACTCGACCAGGGCGCCGCCTTGCACGTCGCCTTCACCGGCGCCGTGCACCAGCACGATCGTGTCGTGCGTCCCGGGCATGTGCGTGTCCAGCTCCCCAGCCGCACACGTACTGCTAAAGCGCTTCTACCATACCGTCAGCGCACCCCAACGACCATCGCATCGCCGACCTGCGAGCCAGCGAGCACCCCGAGCGCGCGCGTAGCGGCGTCGAAGTGCGGTGCGAACGGCCCCATCGCCTCGCGAGCCAGCAGATCGCGCGCGAACCGTCGCCCGAGCTCACCCGGGTGCACCGTGGCGCGCGCTTCGCTGAAGCCGAC
>QWQU01000004.1 GCA_003670735.1 Chloroflexota bacterium
CGAACGTTCGAGGTGTCTCGAACCGCCGTGCGGCTGCGCAGCCAGGCGAAGGCCCAGAACCGCCACGCCGGTGGCATGAGCATTGTCGCCAGCTGCCCGAGTGAGTACGCCACATCGAGCAGCCCTGGCCGGTAGCCGTACTCGCGCATAGCGCGCCACCGCACCGCGAGCGTTGCGAGTTCGACTGCATGAGCGTGTCGGCGGCTGAACGAGTCAGGAGAGGTGCGCAACCGCAGTAGCGTTTCCGGCAGGTTGGCGAACGCCCCGACGCGACCGAGGCGAAAGTACAGGTCGTAATCTTCCGCGCCTCGCTCGAGATCCGCGCGGTAGCCTCCGGCCTGCCGCGCTGCCTCGGTCCGAACCATCACTGCGGGATGCGCGAATGGGCTGTAGCGGAAGAGGTGTGCCCGGATCGTCGCGTCGTCGAGGTGGTAGCGCCGAGGCAGCACGGGGTGCAGCTCGCTGTCACACACCTCGATCGCACCGCCGCAGATGACGACCGCTGGGTTCTCGTCGAGGAATGCGACTTGGCGCGCGAGGCGGTCAGGCAGCGACCAGTCGTCGGCATCCATGATCGCGACGTACTCGCCTCTGGCCTCGCGCAGTCCGAGTTTTGCAGCGCCACTGACGCCCAGTCGCATTTTGCTGCGCACGAGCCGCACTCGATGGTCGCGCTGCGTGTATGTCAGCGCGACGTCAGGCGTGGTATCGGTGCTCGCGTCGTCCACGACGAGCAGCTCGAAGTCCTCGAACGTCTGCGCCAGCATGCTGTCGAGCGCGACGGGCAGCGTCGCGACCGCATTGCGCGCCCGCATCAGTACGGTCACCCGAGGTGGCTCAGGAGTGGCTATCATCCGGCGCCGTGAGCATACAGGCGTCGCTGGGTGCGAGTGCTGAGACGATCATCGCGAGGTGGGGCGACCTACTTGCGTGTCCGGCGTGTCACGGGGCGCTCTCAGTGCATGATGACGCGCTCGTGTGTTCGTCGTGCGGCGAACGATTACTCCTCGAACGTGGCGTGTTGATGGCGATCGAGCTCGCCACGCTATCGCCGCATCTCGCCGGCCAGGTTGTGACGTTCGAGCGCGAACGCTCCGGGTATGGTGACTCGTACGCCCTCGCCGCCTGGCAGCGCCGCTACGTCGAGCGTTGGGAGCAGGCCGCGGGTTCCGTGACGGCCGGACTGAGGGTCATCGACTGCGGCGCGGGCTCCGGCTACATGGCGATCGAACTTGCGCGCCGAGGGGCGCGCGTCATCGCGTGTGACCTCACGTTCGCTAGCCTCGAACGCCTTGCGCGTGTTGCAGTCGAGGAGGGCGTTGGTGAACGCGTGCTTGCCGTGTGCTGCACGGCGGACCGGCTCCCCGTGGAGGCTGGTGCTATCGAGGCGTTCGTCGCCAATGGCCTACTCGAGCACCTGCCGGATGACCGGGCTGCCGCCGCCGAGTGGGCTCGGGTGTGTCGGGTGGGCGCGGCGCTGATGGTCGCCGTGCCGTCCTCGATGAGCCTCGTGCACCTCGCGCTGCGCCCGGTGCAATGGTGGCGTGACCGACAGGTGGGGCACCTGCGCCGCTACGACGCGCCGGAGCTGCAGCGTGTACTGGCCGATTGGTCGTTGGTGAGTGCTGTGTACACGGGCCACTGGTCGAAGGCGTGGCGTGTGCTGGCGAACATGACTCGCATAGGGCGGTTCGACGAGGAGGAGATGGAGCATCTCGACGCAATGCACGAGGGGCGTGCGCATGGATCGAGCAACATCGTTTCGTTCTGGCGACGAGGCGACCTCGGATGAAGGTCGTCTACTGCCTGCCGCACCCGCAGACGGTCTACGCGGCGCGCTTCCTGCACGACGGCCTGCGCAACGCGTTTCTCGATCTCGGCCACGAGTTCACGACGTTCACGGCTGATGATGACCTCGAGCGAGTGCTGCGTGAGCACCAGCCCGACGTGTTCATGTACAGCCTCAACTTCTACCACCGTCGCTACGTCGATCTCCCGCTGCTGCGGGCCTACCGCGAGCGAGGCATGGTGCTGTTCGCGTTGACTCGCGCGTGGAATCGCTCGGCGGGGTTCCTCACGAACGGCAGCATCGCCGCGAGTGATCTGCGGAACGATCGGCACGAGGTGCAGCTGATCCGTGACGGCCTCGCCGGTGACGTGTTCTGGAACTGGATTCCGCGCGATCACGCGCTGCTCGAGGGATTCGAGGCGACGACGGGTGCCCGCTACGAGCAGATCCTGCTCGCGGCGGACACGACGACCTATTGGCCGGAGTTCGACCCAGCCTGGGAGAGCGATCTCGCCTACGTCGGCGCGAATCTGGTCGCCAAGCGCCGCTACTTCAACTCGTGCATTCGGCCACTTGGCAGCGAACACGACCTCGGCGTCTACGGCAGCGACTGGTCTCTTGGAAGTCGCGCGCTCGGCCATGTGCAGCGACTGGGCCAGTACCTCAACGTGCGAGGGCTTGCCGGCCTCCGCGAACCACAGCTCTCAGTTGCCGACGAGCGCCGCGTGTACTCATCGGCTCGCATCTCGGTGAACGTGCATGAGGACCAGGTGCGTGCCACCGGCAGCGAGCTCAACGAGCGCACGTTCAAGGTGCTGGCCTGTGGCGGATTCGAGATCGTCGACGACGTTGCGATGGTTCGAGACTACTTTGGCGCCGATGAGCTACCGATCGCGCGAGATGCACACGATTGGTCCGAGATGACGCGTCATTTCCTCGCGAGCCCCGAGGAGCGTCAGGCGATCGCCGCGCGTGGCCGTGAGCGGGTGCTTGCGGCGCACACGTATCACCATCGCGTGCGGCAGATCCTCGAGATTGCCGATGGTGTGCGCGCCCGACGAGCGCTGTTGTGACGTCGGTGCCGTCGGAGCTGCTGAAGACGCTGCTGTACTGCCTCGGTGATGGTCGTGTCGTGCTCCGCGACGAGGTCACGGGTACGCTCGAGGTACACGGTGCGTCGGAAGCCACGCCCAGCGAGCAGGCGGCGCCTGGGCGTGGTGGCTGGGGACGCGCGTTGTTTCACGCGATGCAGGCGAGCGTGCTTGTGCCGCAGCCTACAGGGTGGCTGCGACGACTGGTCAGCCTCGTGCTCCCCGTTCCCTCGATCGCGAAGCAGGGGCGGTTCCTCGATATCGGCTGTGGTGCCGGAGGGGTGTTGGGTGCGCTCGGCAGCGGGTGGGAACGTGTGGGCGTCGAGCCCAACGCCGCACTGGCTGCGCTGGCGTCGCGGCAGCCTGGCATCATGATCATCAACGGCGCGTTCGAGGATGTTCAGATTCCTGGTGTGTTCGAGTGCATTCGTGCCTGCCATGTAATCGAGCACACCGCGCACACGGGCGCGTTCCTCGACGCGATCGAGACGCATCTCACGCCCGACGGGCGTGCGGTGATCTACACGCCGAACGCGGATGGACTGGCGCGACGGTTGTTCGGCGCGTGGTGGGCGTGCTTCGGGGACACGACGCACGTGCGGCTGTTGAGCCTCGACGGTCTCGTGCGCGAGTGCGAGGCGCACGGGCTGACCGTTGTGGAGCGTCGGACGTACGAGATGGGCATCTTCGCGGACTCGCTGCTGCGGTGGCTGGGTGGCCATCCCAGCGCGAGATGGTTCCTGCTGGCGCAGGCCGCGATCACGACTGCGCTTGCACCATTGCTGTGGCTCGCATGCCGCTTCGAATATGGCGATGCCTGCTACGTGGCCCTCGCGCGTGCTCGAACGATCGAGGTGAGCCCGAGCGCGACCAGGGCCGAAGCGGTCGTAACCGAGACGATTAGTCCGGCGTAGAACCACTGCTGCGGCCGATATTGCAGCAGGAGCGTGACGTCGATCGAACTGTCGGCGTTTGTGACGTACTCGGACGGCGCGAGGCGGCGTTCGAGTGACGGACTGTCGAATGTCCACGCGTTGGCGTAGCCGTTCACGAGGGTGTGTTGCGCGGCGAGTGGATGCTGCACCATGCGCATCGCGTCGAGCACCTCGTGGTGCACGTCTGGGCGGCACTCGACGAGGTGTTCGTCGAACGTTCGAGCTGGCTCGCAAGTATGTGGCGAATCTGGGTACCAGGCCCAGTCGGTGTTGAAGTGCTGCAGGAAACGCACTGTGCGTGATCCGCTGACCTGGCGCAGCGTGAAGCGGTAGGTGGCGTCGTTCAGCCGCTGGAACGTGATCTGCTCACCTCGAATGCGGGGGAGGTAGGCGATCCGCTCGTAGAGCGCGTACGAGTCGTTGTCGGCGACGAGGCGATACGCCGGATCGTGCTCGAAGTAGTCGGTGTAGCGCTGAACATCCGTCACTGGCGCGCCGGTTCCGAGGTCATATGCGTCGCGGTGCACGAGCACGTAGCGCGCATCCGTCTTCGCGAGGTCGTCGTCGAAGCCCGGATATGCCGCGAACGTTGAGTCGTAGGCGAACGCCTGCGCACCCCACGGGATCGAGGTGCTGAGCTCGGGCGCGACGTAGCGATTGAAGGCGACCGGCTTCGCGAACGCGAGCTCCTGGAAGTAGATGAACTGACGGAACACGTCGGTGCGCGGGTTGATCGACCAGACGTAGGCCTCATATCCCGTCGCGGGATAGGTCACGACGGTGAAGTCCTCGGGCGTATCGAGGAAGCGCGCGTTCAGCTCCTCGTAGGCTCGAGGTATGCGTGCGGCTCCCATTGCGCCGTTCGCGTTGCCGTTGAGCAGCGGCCACTGCGTCGCGAATATTGCTGCGAGGACAAGCGCGATAGCGAGCCGATACGCGCGCGGGCGCTGTTCTGCCACCACCGCGAGGGACGCGATCACGACGACGATCGAGGCGAGCTGCGCGTAGGTCGCGAGCCGAGTGAAGTGTCGCAGCAGCCCGAATCCGGGGACGTGTGCGTAGGCGAAATTCCAGATCGGTCCGATCAGCGGCGCGTTCGGGCCAAGCGTGAGCAGCACACAGGCGATGTACACCGCGATCGAGGCGGCCAGCACGCCCCGGCCTCGCGTGCCTCGAACGCTCGAGGCCAGAACGATCGCGCCGAGTGCTGGCGCGCCAAACGTCAGCGCGTAGGGCAGCTGTCCGCCGTAGACGGTGGCCTGCCAGGCGCCGCCCATCTGCAGGAACGTCGAGGCGCTGACGTAGGTGGTTGTGCGCCGGAGTTCCTCGAAGATGGCGTCCTGGGCACCGTTGAAGATCACGTCGTTTGTGCTGGTGAGCGTCGTGAGGATGAACGGCACGAGCCAGAACGCGTGCAGCAATGGAATCAGCAAGAATGTGAGCAGCGCGGTTCGAATACCTCGAGTGTGACCGAGGTAGATGGCGACGATGAGCACCGCGGCCGTCAGGGCAACATGCACCGCCCAGAACAGTGGGTGGGTGACGAGCAGCGTGACCAGGGCTAACTGGACTGCGTTGCCTGTCGTACACGCTCGTGAGTGAGCGATCTCGAGTGCGACATGCGCGAGCAGCGCTAGTGCGAGCATGGTCGCGAAGATGTGCGACGGCTGGATGACGAGGTGCTCCATCGTGACGGTGCTGAGCACGAGCATCGTGGCGGCCACGTATCCGAGTTCCGCATGGCCCGTGATACGCCGGGTGACGTCGAGCCATACGAAGGCTGCGAGCGCGAGCATGCCGAAGATGAGCAGATATGCGATGAGCTCGTGCGGCATGACGCGCGACAGCGCAGCCGGAACGAATGCAAGCCAGGTGACGAACATCGCCGTTGGTCGTGGCAGTCCGAAGAATGAGGCCTGCATCGTCGAGAGCGGGTCGAAGGCGCGGCCCGGCCAGAAGTACGGATAGTCGCCGTAGGCGAGGATGCCGGCGGTGGGCAGCACCCGATACGAGATCGCGAGGACGAGCACGATGCAGTACACCGCGCCGACCGGGCGCCGCGCTGACCAGCGTGCGAGGGAGCTCAATCGTGTGGTGGGCAATTCGAGGGCGACAGTAGCGCACGACTCGTGGCAGCGTGCGGCGGGTAGGATGACGCCCGTGAACCTCATTCCTCCTCGATGGTTGATTGTCTGCTTCGTGACTGCGCTCGGCGCGGCGTCGCTGCTTGCGTCTCCGCGTCAGGTCGGTGCGCAGGCGCCGGGCCCGCAATTGCTCGGCGTTGCGGTCGCGGAGGCGCTGCCGGTTGGCGAGGAGCGCCTCGTTGCGGCGTCGTTCGGCCATGTGAGTGGCCTCGATGCGTTGTATCAGGCGTACCTCGTGATCGCGCGCGCGGATGGGGCACCGGGCTGCACGGTGTTCTTCGAGCGCACGACGGGCGCGCTGGCGCTGCGCTCCGATAGCGGCCAGTTCGTCAACCTCGGTGTACCCGGCGGTGCGGGGAGCGCGAGCTCGTCGTGGTGCGCGCTGCGCGCACAGGCGAGCCGTGTCACGGAGCGCGACGGCGTGCTGACCATCGAGTTCGCCCTCACGCTGCAGGCACGCCTCGAAGGCACCGTCGAGGTGTTCGAGACTGCGGTTGACCGCGATGGTCGCTCGGCTGCGCCCCGCAAGCAGGCGACGGTACGCGTCGGTCGAGGTCCGCTCGCGCCGTCGACGGTTAGCGCGGACCTCGATGCGGTCACGGCGGGGCGTGCGGCGTCGATCACCGCGACCTACAGCGACCAGAACAGCTGGCAGACGCTGACCGAGCTCTATCTCGTCGCGGCGGATGGTGTGGGTGGGGCCGGCTGCTACGCGCGCTATCTGCCGGCGACGAACATGCTCCAGCTGCGTGGTTCGGGCGATGCGTGGCTCGATGCTGGCGCGCCCGGCGCCGATGGCGCGGCGACGAGTGGGAACTGCGCGCTCAACGCGCGCGCATCGAGTGCGAGTGGGGCGGGCGAGTATGTCACCGTCCGCTACGCACTCACGTTCGCAGCACCGTTCGTCGGGAAGCATCGCCTGTTCCTGCTCGCGGTGGACGATGCGAACCTGCGTACGTACTGGGACGATCGAGGCAGCCTACTCATCGGTGCTCGACCGCTCTCACTCGGCGAGCACCTCGGGACGTTCGTGCGCGAACAGGCGTTCACGTGGAGCGGCCTGTTCGTGGTGATGACACTGGCCGCGGCAGCGGTGAGGATGTCTCCACGGATCGCGTGGGGCGCCGCTGCGGTGGCGTTGCTGCTCGCCGCCGTGCTTGCGACGCTGCACATTGCGGCGGCCGAGCCGGTCACGGCGCTGGCGCTCGCACTGCTCGTGCTTGGTGCGGTGCTCGAGGTCCGAGATCGCCGTCTACCTGCGTGGTCGTCGCCATGGCGACATCGCGCGTAACCGTTGGAGGAACAATGCCTACTGCACTCGTCACCGGCTCATCCGGGTTCCTGGGCTGGCACCTTTCGAGCCGCCTCGTGCGCGACGGATACGACGTCGTGGGGCTCGACTTCCACGAGCCGCGCAACCCGCTGCCGGACGGCATGCGCGACCTGCGCGTCGATGTGCGCGATCGCGAGGCCGTGCGGCGCGCGGTGAGCGAAGTCAGGCCAGACGCGCTGTTCCACGCGGCTGCGCAGGCCTCTGTGTCGATCTCGATGCGCGAGCCAGTCGTCGACATTGAGACGAACGTGCTCGGCACGGTTCATCTCGCGCAGGCGGCGATTGACGCGGGCGTGCCGCGCATGGTGTTCGTATCGACGGGTGGTGCCCTGCTCGGGGAGCCCGAGGTGGTGCCGGTGACCGAGGCGATGGCGAAGGGTGCGATTCCGGAGTCGGTCTACGGTGCCTCGAAGCTTGCGGCGGAGCGCTATCTCGCGCTCGTCACTGCGGGCACGGACCTGCAGCTTTCGGTGTTGCGGCCCGGCAACATCTATGGTCCCGCGCAGGATCCGCACGGCGAGGCGGGCGTTGTCGCGATCTTCACCCAGCGCATGTTGCGCGGTGAGCCGGTCACGATCTTCGGCACCGGCTCGCAGCAACGCGACTACGTCTACGTGCGCGATGTGGTCGAGGCTGCCGTGCTTGCCTCGACGGAGCCGGCATCGACGTGCCTGGTCGCGACTGGTGTGGGCACCTCGACGCAGCAGATCTGTGATGCACTCGCACAGCTGACGGGCTACGAGCGGCCGCCGGTATATGCCGACGAGCGGCCGGGCGACATTCAGCGCATCTACCTCGACAACTCGCACGCCCGCGAGGTGTGGGGCTGGCAGCCTCAGGTGAGCCTTGAAGAGGGACTTGCCGAGACCGTCGAGTGGTTCCGCGAGCGCACCTCCTAGACCCCGATCGTGCGCGCTCAGCCCGACTTGTTCGGGCATCGATTGTCGTGAGCGCGTGCCGCGCGACTCGTAGCGTTCCTCCTCGGAAGGACACGAGATGCTGGAGCGCCTGAACGAGTCGATCGAGCACATTGAGGGCCACCTCGACACCGACGTCGAGGTCAGCGCACTCGCGCGGATCGCGGCCACCTCGGAGTACCACTATCGGCGGATGTTCTCGGCGCTCGCCGGGATGTCGTTGTCCGAGTACGTGCGCCGACGTCGGCTCACGCTCGCGGGTGCCGAGGTGCTCGGCGAGCAGCCGCTGCTCGATATCGCGCTGCGCTATGGGTACGGCTCGAACGAGGCGTTCGCGCGCGCGTTTCGCGCGATGCACGGCGTTGGCCCAAGCGATGCGCGACGCGATCGCGCGGTGCTCCAGTCACAGCCTCGTCTGTCCTTCCGGCTGATCGTGGAAGGGAGCAGTCCGATGGAATACCGCATTGTGGAGTCCGAGGCGTTCAACATCGTGGGCAAGCACACGCGTGTGCCGCTGGTGTACGAGGGCATGAACCCTGACCTGGTGGCGTTCATTCGCGGGCTTGGCAAGGAACTGATCGCGCAGATCGGCGCGCTATCCGACCGCGAGCCTGCGGGCGTCCTCGGTGTGACCGACAACATCGCCGCCGATGCGAGCGAGGGCACCGAGCTCGACTACTACCACGGTGCCGCGAGGTCTGCGGCGCCGCCGGATGGCTTCGATGTGCTGCCGCTCGAGGCTGGCACGTGGGCGGTGTTCGCCTCCTCGGGTGAGTTCCCGCTTGCGGTGCAGTACCTCTATCGCGACGTGTACACGCAGTGGTTCCCGTCGAACTCATACCAGAGTCGGCCTGGGCCGCAGCTGCTGCGCACTGTCCTGTCCGAGGATGGCACGCACGCGGACGCCGAGCTGTGGGTGCCAGTCGAGGCGACGACCACGTAGCTCCGCTACGGCTTGCCGTAGATGGTCGTGCCCGGATAGGCCGAGGCCCACGCGAACCAGTAGGCCTCGCGGGTGTCGAGGGCGGGCAGGGTCTTCCTCGTGCGCTCGTTGATCAGGGCGGACTCGCGCATCGCCCAGCGATTGCCGTCGCTGTCGGCGAGCACGAGGTCCACGCCGCTGTCGATGATGCGCACGAAGGTCGAGCCGGTCGCCTCGTACGCACCGATCGCTTTGCCGTCGCCCTCGCACACGATCACGATGTCCTGGGTGCCGACGCGCTCCTGGATGATGCGCTTCGAGGCGACCTCGGTGGTCGGGTACGCGCGCTGCTGCCCGCCCGCCGAGACGCCGAGCACCATCGTCTTCGGCTCGAGGCGTGCATCGATGGGCGTGACCGGGTAGAGCGGGCCGGGCGCATCGAGCACATCTCGATTCGCCGCGCCGGGCGCGTAGTCACGCACCACGCCTGTCGTCACGTCGAGCACGGTGGTCGCGGGATGGCGCGCGAACCAATCGCCCCATGTCGTGGTGAACATTGGGACGTTCGCGAGTGATGCGCGCGGTTCACCGATCGCGGCACCGGTGAGCGCATCCCAGAGCCGCGGTGTCTGGCGATCGAGCAGCAGCGAGCGCGATTGCAGCGAGAGTCCAGCCGTGCCGAACTCGAGCGTCACGCTGCTGGTGCGGCGATCGAATGCGGCAGCGCCGCCACAGGGCAGGCAATACGAGAGCAGCACGGGCTGATTGGCGATCACGTCGTTGACCGCGCCGTGCCAGGCAACGATGCGCTGTGGATACGCGCGTGCGTCACCCGCGATCGCGATCCCGTAGACGATCTCGTTGGGGTCGAGCCAGGTCGCGGCTCGCCCGGCAACGGCGCGTGGGTTTGTGAGTGGTCTCGACGCGTTGGGCTGCACCTGTGTCCAGTGCAGCAACGGCAATGCGGCGCCGAGCTTGTCGGTGAGCAGCTGGGCGTACGGCGGCTGCGTGCTCACGCTCGAGGTGAGCGCGAACAGACGTGCCTTCCACTCGGCATAGCCGGGCGGCTGCGCCACGGGGGCGTGCGCCGTGAGCCACTCGCGCCAGACGCGCGCGCGGTCAGCGCCCTCGACGCGATCGTTCGTGAGGCGCTCGAGTGCGGGCTCGACCGCGCCGTTCCAGCCGACATCCACGTTGAGCATGTCCACGAGCGGTGCGATCAGGCGACGGTCGTTCGAGCGGCCCATCGCGTCGATCGAGGTGAGCACGTCTGTCCCGACCGGCACGCACTTCCTCGCGAGCGCCGGATCCTCGTACCAGCAGACCGAGCGGCGCAGCAGCGCATCGATCGAGGTGCCCGAGAGCGGGGCGGGAGTCGCGTTTGGGTTCGCGGTCGTGGCAGCGGTCGCACTCGGCGTGACGACGGCGGCAGGCGCTCGATCCGAGCACGCAGCAAGGAACGTCGCGACGAGGAGGAGGGCGGCGAGCTGCCTAGCGCGCACCATAGCGAGCCACCGTGAGCCGCCTCGCGACACTGGCGAGCGGGCCGAGCGTGGGGGCGAAGGGGCCGGTGGAGCGGACGATCGAGGCGTAGGACTCGTCGCCGGTGAGCAGGTCGCAGAACTGGCGCCAGAGGCGGCCGGAGTGGGTGGCGAGCAGCACGGCGGGGGTCGGCCAGGCGTGGAAGACCTCCATCAGCCCGCGCGAGGCGACGATGTCGGGGAGGAGCTCGCGCTGCACCGCAAGGCGATAGCCGCGCATGTCTGGGACTCGACAATCGAGGTAGTCCACGGCGGCGGGCGCGACGGCGACACCGGAGGCGATAGCGCCGTAGATGCCTTCGCCGGAGAGCGGGTCCACGAAGCCGGCGGCGTCACCGATGAGCGCGACACCGCGCACAGTGACTTCCTGGCCGGGGCGCTGCATCGGCAGGTGGTGACCGCGGACGTTGGTGAGCTGCGCGGGATCCCAGCCAACGCTCCGGGTGTAGCTGTCGAGCGTGGTGCGCAGGTGCTCACCGGCGACGCCCTTCCAGCCACCGACGCCGACGTTGACATGGTCGCCCTTGGGGAAGACCCAGCCGTAGCCGCCGGGCATAAGCCCGAGGTTCAACGCGACACGGCCGTTCAGCCACGCAGGCGTGCCGTTGGGGGTGGCGATGTTGCCTTCGAGCGCGACCGCGCCCTCCGCGACATGCTCAAAGCCGAGGAATGTGCCGACGACGCCGTTGGCGCCGTCCGCGCCGATCAGCACGCGCGAGGTGTGCGTCTCCGCGCCCTCCGTCGTGCGGCCGACGGTGACCTCGAAGGTGCCGTCGTTCTGCTCCGTGATTGCACGCACGGGGCTGCCATCACGGAACTCGACGCCCGCTTCCTGCGCGCGCTCGACCAGGAAGGCGTCGAGGTGGCGACGCTGGGTCATATAGGTGAGGGTCTTGCCGGCATTGCGGATGACGTTGGGGCCCTTGGGGCCGCCCATGACAGCGCCGGTGACGACGTGCTCCACGACGGGCTCAATGCTGAAGGGGAGCAGGTCGGCGCAGCGGATCGTGACGCCGCCGCCGCAGGGCTTGTCGCGGGGGAACTTCGCGCGGTCGAGCAGGAGCACCGACTTGCCGCGCGAGGCGATCTCGCGTGCCGCCGTGGAGCCCGCAGGCCCCGCCCCCACCACGATCGCGTCGTATTGCATGCGCCGATCTTAAAGCAGGGAGGCGTTAGGCGCGGACGAGCACGATCCTCGGCAGCCCCGGCGAGTCATCAAGTACCTCGAGGCGGTCGCGCAGGGCAGATTCGGCCAGCGCGCGCTGAATACCGTGATCCGAGGGGGCTCCGGCGCCGTCATACGCGTGCCAATCGTCGAGGATCAGCACCGTGCCCTTACCAACGAGTGGCTCGAACCAGCGCAGCACCTCGAGCGACGATTCGTAGAGGTCGCAGTCGATGTGCGCGACCGCGATGCGTCCGAGGTTGAGCGACGTGGCGTGCTCCGGAGTGAGCGTGTCCGAGAACCAGCCGGCAACCACCTCGACCTGACTGAGATCGCCCCCGGCACGCTCGAACCAGCGCAGAAAGCGCTGCTCCGAGAATGCGAAGCGGCCACGCCAGAACGTTGCGGTCTCGGCGTTCGGCAACCCCTCGAACGAATCGAAGACGACACAGCGCATCGAGGTGAGGCCAGCACGTGCCGCCGCCTGCTGCGCGAGCAGCAGCGAAACTCCGCGATGCACGCCGAACTCGAGGTAGGCACCGCCTCCGTGACGCGCTGCCTCGGTCATCGCGAGCTCGAAGCCAGTGCGACGTGGGTCCGGGAATAACAGCCGTCCGAACGTGTGCGCCCAGCGCGAGTACGGGAGGGGCAGCGCCATGTGGGCACACGCAAGCAACGTTCGTAGCCGCGGGAATGGGTCGAGCAGGCGCGTCGGCGACCCGCTCAGAGCCGCACGGCTCCAGCGACACGCGACGTCTCGAACCACGCGATCGTGCGGCGCAGGCCATCGTCCAGGCTCGTGTCGCACGAGGCGTGGAGCAGCGTCCGCATGCGCGTGACGTCGTAGCCCTTGTCGAGTTGGCCATCCGGCATTGACGTGTCGTACTCGATCGCGCCCTCGTAGCTCGTGATGCGCGCGATCGTCTCGGCCAGTGCCCGGATGCTCACCTGCGTACCGCTTGAGATATTCACGATATCGGCGCTGTCATACTGCTCGAGCGCATCGACGAGCACGCGCGCAACATCCTCGACGTACACAAAGTCTCGAGTGGGTGCGCCGGAGCCCCACACGGTCACGCTCGAGGCATGCGCATCGCGTGCCTCCACGAACTTGCGCACGAGCGCCGCGATCACATGCGAGTCGTGCAGGTCGAAATGATCGCGTGGCCCGTACATGTTCCCTGGTACGAGCACGACCGAGTTGAATCCGTATTGCTCGCGGTAGGCTTGCGCGCGTACAACGCTCATCGCCTTGGCCAACGCGAACGGGGCGCTTTCGGCCTGCGGCATGCCTCGAAACAACGTGTCCTCACCGATCGGCGATGCGGCGTCCGCTGGATACGAGCAGCCGCCGATCACGGTGAGGTGCTTATCGACACCGGCTCGCCACGCCTCGTGGTGCACGAGCGCGTCCATCATCAGGTTCTCGTGGTGGAACTCCGCCGGCCGTTCGCGGTTGGTGAGGATGCCGCCGACGAGGCCCGCGAGGTGCACGACGATCTGCGGGTGCACCGCCTCGAACATCGCGCGCACGTCGGATTGCTCGGTCAGGTCGTACTCGACGTGTGTGGGCGCGACAACGTCGTTGTAGCCACGCTCTGCCAGCACCTCAAGCACGTGTGAACCGAGGAAGCCTGTGCCGCCCGTTACCAGCACTCGCTGCGAATTACGCTCACTCATGCGTTCACCGTGTCCGCCATCGGCAACATCGAGTACGCAGCGATTAGCTCGCGTACGCCCTGGTCGAGGCCGATGCACGCCTCGAACCCCTGCGCCCGCAGCCGCTCGTTCGAGATGACGTAGTTGCGCTTGTCCGGGTCTTCGCCAATCGCTGCTGTGTGCAGCGAGAGGGACGGCACATGCGTGCGGATCAGCTCGGCAAGCTCGCGCTTGGACAGGTTTGCCTCGTTGAGGCCGGCATTGAACGCCTGCCCGCGCATTACCTCGAAGTGATCGAGTGCGAAGACGAACGCCCGTGCCGCGTCGCGGACGTGGATGTAGTTGCGCTTGAAGTGTTCCTCGTACAGCACGAGGGAGCGCTGCGTGACAGCTCGATACACGAAGTCATTGACGAGCAGGTCGAGGCGCATGCGGGGCGATGGGCCAAATACAGTCGCGAAGCGCAGCGACACGGCCTTGCCACTCGCGAGCAACAGGCGCTCGGCGTCGACCTTGGTGCGCCCGTAGAGGGAGATCGGCTCGAGCGGCGTCTCCTCGGTGCAGTAGACCTCGCCTGACTGCGTGCCGTAGCCGCTGTTCGTGCACGGGAAGACGATGCGCTGCTCGCTCGTGACCAACGACTCCAGCATGCGCACTGCGTCGAGGTTCACCGATGTTGCGAGCAGCGAGTCACGGTCGCACGCGCTGGCGCCGACGATCGCGGCGAGCGGGATGATCGCGTCAGCCTCAGGTACCAGGCGGCGCAGCAGCTTCTCGTCGCGCGCATCGCCTCGAACGAACGTGAACTGGGGTTCGGCGACGTATGACAGCAGGCTGGTCTGGCGGTACATGAGGTTGTCGAGCACGGTCACGGCGTGGCCAGCCGCGAGCAGCTGCCCGACGAGCACCGAGCCGATATAGCCCGCGCCGCCAGTGATGAGCACTCTCATGCGTGTACCTCGAGTGTTTCTCGTTCGCGCGCTAGGGCGCACAGCGTCTCCTCCGTGGTTGGCAGGCCGACGAGTGCATGCGCCCGGCTCACATCGATGTTCCAGTGCTCGGTGGGCGCATCGGCACGGGCGGAGGACTGCTCGGTACCAAGGATTGAGGCGACAGCGTCCAGTGTGAGCGGATCGCGCCCGGCGACGTTGATAACCTCGTTGGTGTGGCCCTGCTTGAGCAAGGTATCGACGATCGCGGCTACGTGGTCGGTATCGATGAACTGGAACGTCGAGGTTGGCGCGACCCACAACGGCGCGCGCTCGAGCAGGTCGAACACTGGTCCTTTGCGGAGGCCCGGCCCAACGACACCACCGAGCCGAATGATCAGCCAGCGCTTGGCATGGCGCCGCACCAGCTGCTCGGCCATGTACTTGTGGGCGGCGTATGGCGGGAGCCGGTTTGGATCGATCGAGGCGTCCTCGGAGGTCAGCACCTGGTTGTCGTGATCGGCATAGACCGCCACCGAGGAGATGTAGACGTAGGTCTCGGCGTCGAAGTCGCGCAGCGAATGCAGCACGGAGCGCACTGACTCCTCGAAGTCCCATCGCGGGTCGGCGTCGGCTCGATACTTCCGAGCGTTGCCGGCGGCGTTGATCAGCACGTCGCACGAGGTGCCGACGGCGCTCGCGTAGTCGGCGCGGCCGACCGCGCGATGATCGATGCCATGCGCGTTCGCATGGCGCACGAACGCCGATCCCACGAAGCCGTGACCGCCCAGTACGAGTCGCACTCGATACCCCCGCGCGTCGATATACCACTTCGTGATGTGTCTCGTACGATGCGCGCCGTGCATGCGCTCCGGCGGATCCTCGGCTCACCTCGCACGATCGAGGCGTCACTGATCGCCGCGCTGGCGGTCGCCGTCCTGTACCCGCTGATGCAGTCGGGCTACCTCGCGCTCCTCGACCTGCCGTTCGGGCCGAGGCCATTCCCGGTGTGGACGTTCGATGGCACGCCGCAACACCTCGCGCCACTGTGGTTGCTGTGCGATGCGCTCTATCGCCTGCTGCCATCGCCCGAGGTCGTCGGAAAGTTGCTCGCCGTCGCCGTGCTCGTCGCCATTGGCGCGGCCGCCGCGCCCCTCGGTGGCACGTCGCGAGCGGGCAGGCTGTTCGCGATTGGCCTCTGCATGGTGAATCCATGGGTGACCGATCGACTCGCGGTTGGACAGCTCCCGCTGCTCGCGAGCTACGCAGCGGCGATGGTGGCGTTGCGCGCAGTGATTCGAGTCGTGCAGGAGCCATCGCGCAGCGCGGCTGTGTGGCTCGGTGTCGCCACGTCAGCTACTGGCGCGCTCTCGCCACACCTGCTGTACGTGTTTGCATTGATCTGCACCGTGTTATTCGCAGTGCATCTCGCCCGCGCGAATCGGACTTTACGGCTCGCGCTGATCGAGTCGGTATGCATCGGGACGGGGGTAATGGTGCTGCTCTCGGCGTACTGGCTTGTGCCATTGCTTGCGCAACCGTCGCCGCTCGGACGATTTGGCGAGGCCGACGTACAGGCGTTCATGACGCGCGGCGATCCCGCGTTTGGCTTGCCGTTCAACGTCGCCGCGTTCTACGGCTTCTGGCGCCGAGCAGCACTGACGAAGGACTGGCTTCCCGGCTGGTGGCTCGGTGCAGATGCGTTGCTGCTGCTTGGTGCGAGTGGGCTCGTGGCGTTGTGGCGCGAGCGATCGACCCGCTCGCTGTCGCTCGGATTGGCCGCTGCCTACGGCGCAGTGCTCATCGTCGCGTGCGGGATCGCGTTCGCGCCGACCGCTGGCGCATGGAACTGGGCGTTCGAGCATGTGCCAGGCTTTGCCGGCCTGCGCGAGCCACAGAAGGCCAGCGCATTCCTCGTGATCATCACGGCCTACGCAGGTGCTCGAGGTCTGACATGGCTACTCGAGAACATGCGTCCGCGACTCCGCTCGATGGTCACTGCGCTCGCGATTGGCGTGCCGCTCGTTGCTGGTGCTGGGGACTTCGGCGGCGTGCGCGGAGCGCTCGAGCCAGTGCAGTACCCCGCTGTGTGGTACTCGGCGGCGGCGTTCCTGCGCGCACACGAGCAATCCGGCGACGCTGTGCTTGTGCTGCCGTGGCGTCAGTACTTGACGTTTGAGTTCACGCGTGGCGCGACGGTCAGCAACCCGGCGTCGTTGTTCCTCCCGGGCTCGGTCGTTTCGAGCGATGACCCACAGCTCGCTGGCCTTGCACCAGCGAATGTCGACGAGCGACATCGCGTGCTCAATGCACTGTTCGCCCGACCCGATGCGCGCGAACAGCTCGGCGTGACGATGGCTGCACTCGGCATTCGCTGGGTATTTGTCAGTGACTTGTCAGCGTCACTCGACGGTGCGCCGAGGCTGGCGCTCGCCGGACGCTGGGACGACGTCGCGGTCTACGAGGTGACCAACCTGGTCGCCTCTGCGCCTGAAGGCTCGCCGAGTGTGGCGCAGCGCGTTAGTCAGGTGGCCGGCATCGCGCTCAGTGTGATCTCGCTCGCCGCGGTCGTGTGTTTCGGTTTGCGAACAGTTGCGAGGCGTCGTCCGACGCGAGCAGAATCCGCCGCGCGCCCACCGTCGATCTAACGAGAGGCCTCGTCATGGCTCGCGTGCTGGTGACCGGAGCTGGTGGCTTCATCGGCGCACACCTCGTGCGCCTGCTGCGCGAACGCGGCGAGTGGGTGCGTGGCGTCGATATCAAACGACCCGAGTTCGCTCCAACCGCAGCGCACGAGTTCCTGATCCGTGACCTTCGAGATCGCAGCGCATGCGCCGAGGTGGTCGAGGGCATCGACCACGTCTATCACTTCGCCGCGAACATGGGTGGCATCGGTTACATCACCGCCGTCGCTGCGCCCCTGATGCATGACAACGTGCTGATGGATGCGCACATGCTCGAGGCCGCCCGATGCGCCGAAGTCGAGCGCTTCTTCTACGCCTCGTCGGCCTGCATCTACCCCACGTTCCGCCAGGACGCAGCGGACAGCCCTGCATTGCGTGAGGATGAGGCCTATCCCGCCGACCCCGACAACGAGTACGGCTGGGAGAAGCTCTACGTGGAGCGCATGTGCGCCGCGTACGCGAACGAGCATGGCATGACGATCCGCGTCGGTCGCATGCACAACGTGTACGGCCCCGAGGGCGCCTACGACGGTGGTCGCGAGAAGGCCCCGGCCGCACTCGCACGCAAGGTCGCGCAGGCGGGCGACGGCGATGAACTCGAGATCTGGGGCGACGGGCAGCAAACGCGGTCGTTCTGCTACGTCGACGACGCGATCGAGGGTGCGTACCGGCTGCTGCACTCCGACGTGACCGTCCCCGTGAATGTCGGCTCGAGTCGCCTCGTGACGATCGATGAGCTCGCGGACATCCTCGCCGCGATCGCTGGCAAGCAGCTCACGAAGCGTCACCTGCTCGACAAACCGCAGGGCGTGCGTGGGCGCAACTCTGACAACACGCTCGTGCGATCGCTGCTGGGCTGGGAGCCGAACACATCACTCGAGGACGGACTAGCCGCGACCTATCGCTGGGTTGCCGCGCAGATCGAGGCGAGCGTCGCGACGACTCGTTAGCCGCGCTGCTCGTTGCGTAGTCCGCGCGCGAAGCGCAACAGCCGACGTACACGCCACAACAGCACAGCAGGCGATGTCCCCGAGCGTCGAGGCAACGCCGCGAGCGTACGCAGCTGCTCACCAAAGTTTGCGAGCACCGGCTCACCGTGACCGCAGCAGCCGATGCTCGGCGCGCGCTCCCCGAAGATGCGCATCGTTTCGAGGTACTGTCGGTCGTCCGAGTTGATGAACTTGAGCGAGCGCGCCAGCCCATCGTTGTGACTGATCACGAGGTCGCCGACGAACGCCACGTCGCGTGCCGTATCAAGGAAGCAGTACGAACCGGGCGTATGTCCTGGCGTTGGGATCGCGAGCAATCCCGGCACAACCTCGAACTCGCCGTCGAGCACGCGATCGATCCGCGGGAGCGGTGGCATGCGCCGTCGCATCATGCGTCGCATCAGCCAGCTCATCGGTCCGCGCTTCGAGGTCATCGAGACGCGCCAGCCCTCGCTGTCCTGCTTCGCGTCCCCCGAGCCGATCACGACCGGTACCCCGAGGTGTTCCCGCAGGCCCTCCGCTGCGCCGGAGTGGTCCGGGTGCGAGTGCGTCAGCAGCACCATCGAGAGGTGGCGTCCGGGCACGGTCGCCGCGAGTTCTGCCTCGATTGCGTCGAGGCTGGGCGCGAAGCCGGTGTCGATCAGCACGAGCTGACCGTCGGCGGCCTCCACGAGGTATACGTTGCTGCCTCGGGTGCCTTCGAGGCGCCAGATGCCCGGAACGACGACGCTGGCCATGTGGCCTCCCTGGACCGAGGGTAGGGGTACCCCGAATTCGTCGATTCGAGGTTGACGCGGTTGGGCTCCAGCGCCAATACTGTCCTCGTTATGGCGAACACCATTCTCTCCCGCCAGACCTCTGAGGCCGCTCGCACCGCCGAGCAGGGCCTGCTCGGCATCTCCGTACTCGTACTTACCTAGGCGGCGCGTGCGGCTAGAGGCCGCGCTCGTCGCCTATCACGGCCCGCCTCTGCGGGCCGTTTGCGTGTCTCAACCAGCCAAACGCGGATAGAGCCCCAGCGGCAGAACGAACCAGGAGACCGGCATGCAGATCAGTGGCGCCGACATCGTCCTCGAAAGCCTGAAGAAGCTCGGTATCGACACCGTCTTCGGCTACCCCGGCGGCGTGGTACTGCCCCTGTACGACCGCTTCCCGTTCCACCCTGAGGTGCGGCACATCCTCGTCCGCCACGAGCAGGCCGGTGGCCACGCCGCTGACGGCTACGCCCGCGCCTCCGGGAAGCTGGGCTGCGCCCTGGCGACCTCGGGCCCTGGTGCCACCAACCTGGTGACGGCCATCGCGAACGCGCAGATGGACTCCGTGCCGACGCTGTTCATCACTGGCAACGTCGCCCGCAGCCTGCTCGGCCGTGACGGCTTCCAGGAGGCCGACATCACCGGCATCACGACCCCGATCGTGAAGCACAACTACCTCGTCATGCGTGTCGAGGACCTCGCGTACACCTTCGCCGAGGCAGCCTTCATCGCTACGACGGGTCGCCCCGGCCCGGTGCACATCGACATCCCGAAGGACGTCTTCACCGACCTCGCCGAGTTCGAGTGGCCCGAGGAAGTCTCGATCCGTGGCTACCAGCCGTCGCCGCGCGTCGACATGACGGCGGTCGCTGACGCGGCCGCGATCATCGATGCCGCCGACAAGCCGATCATCCTCGCCGGCCACGGCGTGATCCTGTCACGCGCGCACGAGGAGCTGAAGGCGTTCGCCGAGAAGACCGGCATTCCGGTGCTGAACACGCTGCTCGGCCTGGGCAGCATCCCGCGTGACCACGCGCTGTCCTACGGCATGCTCGGCATGCACGGCTCGTACGAGGCCAACCATGCCGCCTCGAACGCCGACGTGATCATTGGCATCGGCAACCGCATGGACGACCGCGCGCTGGGTCGCTTTGCGGACTTCAACCCGACCGCCAAGATCGTGCACATCGACATCGATGCCGCCGAGCACGGCAAGAACATCAACACCATCGCGCCGCTGCTGGGCGACGCGAAGTCAGTGCTGCAGGCGCTGATTCCTGCGGTTGCGCAGAACACGCACACCGAGTGGCTGCGCTGGATGGACGACATGCGAGCGGAGCACGCGCACTCGATGGCGATCCCGTCGGGACCGGGGCTCTCCGTGCAGCAGATCTGCGCGAGCATCTCAGAGGTGAATGGCGACGAGGTGATCATTGTCACCGACGTCGGTCAGCACCAGATGTGGGCCGCGCAGCATGTGAAGTTCAGCTTCCCGTACCAGCTGATTACCTCGGGTGGTCTCGGCACGATGGGCTTCGGCGCACCGGCCGCGATGGGCGCGCAGGTCGCGTGTCCGGACAAGGCCGTGTGGGCGATCGTCGGTGACGGCGGCTTCCAGATGACGATGCAAGAGCTCGCGACGATGGTCGATGAGCACCTGCCCGTGAAGATCGCGATCATGAACAACGGCTACCTCGGCATGGTTCGCCAGTGGCAAGAGCTGTTCTACAAGGACAACTACGTCTCGGTGCAGATCTCGCAGCCGGACTTCGTGAAGATCGCGGAGGCCTACGGCATCCTCGGCTTCCGCGTCACGGACAAGGACCAGGTGGACGACGCCATCCGTCGCGCAAACGAGCACCCGGGCCCCGTGCTGATCGACTTCCAGGTCGAGGCCGAGGACAACGTGTGGCCGATGGTGCCCGCGGGTGCCTCGCTGAGCGAAACTGTCGAGGCTCCGCGCACGCAGCAGGAAGTGAGCCGATGAAGCACACCATGGTCGCGTTGGTCGAGGACCGTCCCGGCGTCTTGAACCGAGTCGCCTCGCTGTTCCGGCGTCGTGGCTTCAACATCGACTCGCTCGCGGTCGGTACGACCGAGGAGACCGGTGTCTCGCGCATGACGATCGTCCTCGACGGTGCCGAGGGCATCGTCGAGCAGGTCGAGAAGCAGCTCTACAAGCTGATCGACGTGATCAAGGTTGCTGACCTCACGAACGCTGAGGCGGTCGTGCGCGAGCTAGCGCTGGTGAAGGTGCGCTGCTCCACGGCGCAGCGTGCCGAGTTGATCGACCTCGTCGAGATCTTCCGCGGCCACGTCGTGGACGTCGGCCCCCAGCACCTGATGGTGGAGCTCGCCGCTGAGGGCGAGCGCATGGATGCCTTCCTGAAGAACCTCGAGGGCTACGGCATCCTCGAGCTCGTGCGCACCGGTCGGATCGGCATGATCCGCGGCTCGGAGACGACCGCCGTACATCAGGTCGAAAGCGACGAGGCCGCGCTCTTCCACATGGAGTCAGGCCGGTTGCCGGAAGGCGACCTGCCGTTCGTCAGCGACTAGTTCGTCGAAATAGTTCGGCGCGCAGGATGCGCGCCAGAGGGAGCCCCGTGAGCCACTCGTTCTTCCGCACTGCACCGGAAGTACGCCCCGTACGTCTGTACGGAGGAACGATCGCGCGTGCGGCCGCCAGTCACTGGCGGCCGTTGCTGCGCTCGACTCGCTCACTGACGCCACTCTGCGCGCAGCTCGGACTCGCGCTTCCTCGGCCCTCCTCCGCTGCAGAGCGGATGGGAGGGCTGTCCGAACCTGGAACCATCGAGCACAGCACGAGGAACGACCAATGACCGAGAAGCTCTACATCTTTGACACCACGCTGCGCGACGGCGAGCAGTCCGCCGGCATCGGCTTCACCATCGAAGACAAAGTCGAGATTGCGCGCGCGCTGCAGCGCATGAATGTCGACATCATCGAGGCGGGCTTCCCCGTTTCCTCGCCGGGTGACCTCGAGGCCGTCTCGCGCATCGCGCGCGAGATTAAGGGCCCGATCATTGCCGGCCTCGCGCGCGCTGCCGCTGGTGACATCGACGCTTGCTGGGAGGCGGTGCGCCACGCAGAGACGCCGCGCATCCACGTCTTCATCTCGACCAGTGACGTGCACATGGCGAACCAGCTGCGCAAGAACAAGGAAGACGTGATCGAGATGGTGCGCGCCGCCGTCTCGCGCGCTGCCAGTTACACCTCGGACGTCGAGTTCTCGCCGATGGACGCCTCGCGTTCCGACCGCGACTTCATCTTCCAGGTGCTGGAAGCTGCGATCGAAGAGGGCGCGACCACGCTCAACATCCCTGACACCGTGGGCTACGCGATCCCAGCTGAATTTGGTCAGCTGGTCGCGGATATCATGAATCGTGTGAAGGGCATCGAGAAGACTCGCATCTCCGTGCACTGCCACAACGACCTCGGCATGGCGACGGCGAACTCGCTGGCCGGCGTGCTGAACGGCGCGCGGCAGGTCGAGGGCGCGATCAACGGCATTGGCGAGCGCGCCGGCAATACCGCCATCGAAGAGATCATCATGGCCGTGCGCACGCGCCCGGACTTCCTGGGCGTGCACACCGATGTGAACACGAAGGAGATCTACGCCACCAGCCGTCTGGTCGAGCGTGTCTCCGGCATGGCCGTGCAGTCGAACAAGGCGATTGTCGGCAAGAACGCCTTCCGCCACTCCTCTGGCATCCATCAGGACGGCGTCCTGAAGATGCGTGAGACATACGAGATCATTAACCCCGCCGACGTCGGCGCCCCGACCACCGGTGGCATCGTGCTGACCAAGGTCTCCGGCCGCCACGGCCTGCGTGCCCGCCTCGACGAGCTGGGGGCGCAGCTCACCGACGAGGAGTTCGAGCGCGTCTTCGAGTCCTTCAAGGAGGTCGCCGACCATCGCGACGAGGTGGACGACCGCGATCTGGAGGCCATCCTGGCTGAGCAGACCTCGGTGCAAGCGGCTGAGCAGTGGGTCCTCGACCTGGTGCAGGTCTCGGCCGGCGACCGCACGTCGCCGACCGCCACCGTGCGCATCATTGGCCCGGACGGGGTCGCCCACGAGGACGCTGCCATCGGCTCCGGCCCAGTGGATGCCATCTACCAGGTCATTAACCGGGTGATGGGCGTGCAGAACGAGCTGACCGAGTTCTCCGTGAAGTCGGTCACTGAAGGTATCGACGCCCAGGGCGAGGTCACGATTCGCATCGAGGCCGAGGGCGGGTCGTACACTGGCCGGGCTGCCGACACGGACATCCTCGTGGCCAGCGCCCGCGCCTACCTGCACGCGCTGAATCGCTATCTGAACGCCGTCCAGCCTCGAGTCACCACCACGGCCTAACGCCGTTCGACATACATACAATCAAGTTCGAGGGGGAACCGATGCCAAAGACGATGACCGAGAAGATCTGGGAGCAGCACCTGGTACGGCAAGAAGCCGGCCTGCCTGACCTGCTCTACATCGACCTGCACCTGGTGCACGAGGTGACCTCGCCCCAGGCGTTCGAGTCGCTCCGCATGACCGGCCGCACCGTGCGCCGCCCGGACCTCACAGTCTCGACGGTCGACCACAACGTGCCGACCTTCGGCCGTGAGTTGCCGAACCCGGATCCGCTGTCCGCTCAGCAGATCGACACGCTGCGCGACAACTGCAACGAGTTCGGTATCCCGTTGTTCGACGTCTTCGATGCCCGCCAGGGCATCGTCCACGTCATTGGCCCGGAGCAGGGCCTGACCCAGCCCGGCCTGATCATCGTCTGCGGTGACTCGCACACGGCCACGCACGGCGCGTTCGGCGCGCTCGCGTTCGGCATCGGCACCTCTGAGGTCGAGCATGTGCTCGCGACCCAGACGCTGCTGCAGGCGCCGCCGAAGACCATGTCGGTCGAGGTGAACGGCAAGCTGAACGTCGGCGTCACCGCGAAGGACGTCATCCTCGCGATCATCAACAAGATCGGCGTCGACGGCGGCATCGGCCACGTCATCGAGTACCGCGGCGAAGTGATCCGCGACCTCTCGGTGGAAGGCCGGATGACGATCTGCAACATGTCGATCGAGGGTGGCGCGCGCGCCGGCCTCGTCGCACCGGACGAGAAGACGTTCGAGTACCTTAAGGGTCGCCACTTCGCCCCGCAGGGCGAGGCGTGGGATGAGGCCGTCGCCGCCTGGAAGCTGCTGCCGACGGACGAGGGCGCGGTCTTCGACAAGGTGGTCGTCCTCGACGGCAACACGATTGAGCCGCACGTCACCTGGGGCACGACCCCGGCGCAGTCCGTCCCGATCTCCGGCGTCGTCCCGGACCCCGATGAGGCGATCAGCCCCTCGGCCCGCGAGACTGCGCACCGCGCGCTCCAGTACATGGACCTCAAGGCCGGCACGCCTATTCAGTCGATCGCGATCGACCGTGTGTTCCTCGGCTCCTGCACGAACTCGCGCATCGAGGACCTGCGAGCGGCCGCCAAGGTCGTCCAGGGCCAGAAGGTCGCGAAGACCGTGAGCGCGATGGTCGTGCCCGGCTCTGGCCTCGTGAAGCTGCAGGCCGAGCGCGAAGGTCTCGACCAGATCTTCAAGGACGCGGGCTTCGAGTGGCGTGACGCGGGCTGCTCGATGTGCCTGGCCATGAACCCGGACATCCTGCTGCCGGGTGAGCGCTGCGCCTCGACCTCGAACCGCAACTTCGAGGGTCGTCAGGGTGCCGGTGGTCGCACGCACCTCGTGAGCCCGGAGATGGCGGTTGCTGCCGCGATCGCCGGTCACTTCGTCGACATCCGCGACATCGTCGGCAAGTAAGGGAGACACAGCCATGGAGAAGGTTCAGGACATCATCGGCAACGCCATCCCGCTGAACCGTGCGGATGTCGACACCGACCAGATCATGCCGAAGCAGTTCCTGAAGCGCATCGAGCGCTCCGGGTTCGGCCCGTTCACGTTCTTCGACTGGCGCAAGGACCCGGACTTCGTCCTGAACAACCCGTCCTACGCCAACGCGCCGATCCTGCTGGCGCAGCAGAACTTTGGCTGCGGCTCGTCGCGCGAGCACGCGCCTTGGGGCCTCGAGGACATGGGTATCAAGGCGATCATCGCGCCGTCGTTTGGAGACATCTTCCGCACCAACTGCTCGAAGCTTGGTCTGCTGACGATCGCGCTCGCGCAGGAGGACATCGACTTCATGATGGCCCGTGCCGAGGAGCTCCCCGGCGGCCAGATCATCGTGAGCCTGCAGAACCAGACGGTCGGCATCGCCGGGTCAGACTGGACGCGCAAGTTCGACATCGACCCATTCATCAAGCACAACCTGCTGAACGGCCTGGACGACATCGGGCTCACGATGCAGCACGGTGATGACATCGCGGCATTCGAGGCGACGCGCTCGACGCGGCTCCCCGTGACCGTTGAGGCGGCCAAGGGCTGACGCTCGACGCATCTGCGTTGCTTACACGAGAACTCCGCGCGGCCATCCGCGCGGAGTTCTCTGATCTACGGCCTCGCGACTTCGAGGTGGCGCGCCTACTCGGCAGTGGCGAGTCGGCTGATGCCGTGCTCGTGCGTGACCTCGTCGTCCGCATCCCGCATCACCGGCTGCACGACACAAACCTCGAGGTCGAGGCGCGCGTCCTCGAGCTGCTCGAAGCACGCGCCGTGCCGAGCACGCCGCGCGGCGTACGAGTGCTGCTGGTGCGCGATGGTGCGCCGCTCGCGTTCGCGTACCGCTACATCGACGGCCAGCCGTCGCACCTCGCGCATCTGCGCGGTGCGGCACGCGAGCGCTATGCGCGCGACCTCGGACGTTTCCTCGGTGCGCTGCACGCTGTCCCACGCGCGAGAGCACGCGAGGCTGGGCTCTCCGGTGCCAACCACTGGCGGGCGACGTACGTCCCACTGATCGAGGACTGCCGCCCGCATCTGCCTCGGGCGCTCCAAAGTGAGCTCGAACAGCTCGTCGTTCAGTTCGCGTCGCTGGTTGCCCGTACGCCGCGAGTGCTGGTGCATGGTGACGTGAGCGGCTTTCACACGCTGGTGCGAACCGATGGGGCACTGGCAGGGGTGATCGACTTCGGGGACGCCGCGATTGCGGACCCGGCCATCGACTTCGCGGGTGTGCTCAATCACCACTCGCGAGCACTGCTGCGGCGGGCGCTGTCCTATTACGGGCGTGCGGTCGATCCCGAGGCGCTGCAGCGCGCCGAGTTCTTCATCGCCCTCGTGCCACTGTTCACGATGCGCACGGCCGGCCTCGAAGGCGACGAGGCGACGCTCCGAGCGGCGATCGCTGACCTGCGCCGGAGGGTGAGGCGCGCGATGGCACGGGGCCCGGGTGAGCCGTACCATGCCCCGGGCGCTCCCGGCGCCGCCGCTGCCCGCAACGGACTGAGGTGACTGATGGTCTCGATGGTGACGGTCTATCTGTTCCTGCACATTCTCGGCGCGTTCATGATCGTGGGTGGTTCCACCCTCGGTGAAGGGCTGACCGCAGGGATGAAGCGTTCGACGAACGCGCACACGCTGCTGGCACTGAGCTCGGTGGCGTCACGCATTCCGATGATGACCGTGCCAGGTGCGCTGCTGGCGATCATTTTCGGCACGCTGATGATCCCGCTCTACGGCTTCAGCCACAGCGCGATCTGGATCAACATCTCCTACACGCTCTGGATCATCTCGGCGGTGCTGTCCGTCGCGGTGCTCGGCCCGGCGATGCGCAACATGCACGCGCTCGCGCAGCGTGACGCTGCTGCGGGCACCGAGGCGAGCGCGGAGCTGCTAGCTGCCGTGAAGTCGCCGCGCTTCGGCATGACGGTGCACACGCTCAGCCTTCTGGTGCTGATCTTCCTCGTATTGATGGTGTTCAAGCCGGGCAACTAGCCCAATTCGAAACGCTGAGACAGGGGACTGCAATGGGTAGCTACAAGATTGCCGTGCTCGGTGGCGACGGGATTGGCCCCGAGGTGACCGCGGAGGGCGTGCGCGCCCTCGACGCGATCGGCAAGCAGTTCGGGCACACGTTCCAGTACACCGAGGACCACGTTGGTGGCGCGGCGATCGATGCCTACGGCACGGCGCTGCGACCCGAGACGATGGAGATGGCGAAGGCCTCCGACGCCGTGCTCTGGGGCGCCGTCGGTGGCCCGAAGTGGGACGACCCTCGTGCTGCCGTGCGACCCGAGCAGGGTCTGCTCGCGATTCGCGCCGGCCTGGGGCTGTGGGCGAACCTGCGCCCCTCGAAGGTGGACGCCGCACTCGTCGGTAACTCGACGCTGAAGTCGGACGTGCTGCAGGGCGTCGACATCATGATCATTCGCGAGCTCACTGGCGGCATCTACTTTGGCAAGCCGCAGGAGCGTCGCACCGTCGATGGCCAGCGCGCTGCGGTCGACACGATGTACTACACGGAGTCCGAGATCGCGCGCATGGCGCACCTCGGCTTCCAGCTCGCGCGTGCACGCAGGAGCAAGGTCACGAGCGTGGACAAGGCGAACGTGCTCGAATCCTCGCGACTCTGGCGCGAGGTCGTCGCGGAAGTGCGCCCGGAGTACCCGGACGTGGAGTTTGAGAACGTGCTGGTCGACGCGATGGCGATGCACCTGATCCGCCGTCCCGCGACCTTCGACGTCGTGATTGCCGAGAACATGTTCGGTGACATCCTCACTGACGAGGCGTCGATGCTGTCCGGCTCACTGGGCATGTCGCCGTCGGCCTCGCTCGGCTCGCTCCGACCGGATGGCACAGGCCTCGGTATGTACGAGCCGATCCACGGCTCGGCGCCGGACATTGCCGGCAAGGGCATCGCGAACCCGGTGGGCATGCTGCGCTGTACCGCGATGCTGCTGCGCCATTCGCTCGGCCTCGAGGCTGAGGCGCAGGCGCTCGAGGCGGCCGTGACCAAGGCGATCGAGGATGGCCTGCGCACTGCCGACATCGCCAACCCCGGCGAGGAAGTGCTCTCCACCCGCGAGATGGCCGAGGGCATCCTGGAGCGTCTCAGCTAGGCTGCTGACTCAGGGAATCGCTGATTTGCGGGGCTCCTCTGGAGCCCCGTATTATTGTCGGGTGACTATGAACATGAACACCTCGATCGACACGAAGGCGGTGCACGTCGTCCGGCTCTCCATGCCGGCGACGTCCATCATTCTCAGCCTCTAACCACTGCTCTCGACGGGCTCGACACATCGGCCCCGCGAGGGGCACCGACGCACGCGCCGGATGGCGCGCCAGAATGTGGATGAGCCTGATGACGAATGACTCAACGACCCGCACGGTCTACCTCTACGACACAACGCTTCGCGATGGTCTGGGCATGGAAGGCCTGTCGCTCTCGCTCGAGGACCGGCTGACGATCGTGCAGCACCTCGACGAGCTCGGTGTGCACTACATCGAGGGCGGATACCCCGGATCTAACGCGACCGACGCTGAGTTCTTCGAGCGCGTCCAGGACCTCACTCTCCGCACCGCACGCCTCGTCGCGTTCGGTTCAACGCGCCGTGCCGGCGGTGATGCTGCGACCGACGCCGCGATCCAGGCGGTGTACCGCGCAAACACGCCAGTCGTGACGCTCGTCGGCAAGTCGTCCGCCTCGCAGGTGCGAGATGTGATCGAGACCACCGAGGAAGAGAACCTCGCGATGATCGCGGACTCCGTCCGCTTCCTCACCGAGCATGGCCGCGAGGTCGTGTTCGACGCTGAGCACTTCTTCGATGGCTACGCCGAGAACCCCGCGTACGCACTCGCGACGCTGCGCGCGGCCGCCGAGGCTGGTGCTGGCACGGTCACGCTCTGCGATACCAACGGTGGCACGATGCCGGAGGCACTCGTGCTTGCTGTGACGGCGGCCGTCGAGGCGGTTGATTGCCACGTCGGCATCCACTGCCACAACGACGCAGACATGGCGGTCGCGAACACGCTGCTCGCGGTGCAACACGGCGCGACGCAAGTGCAGGCCTGCCTCAATGGCTGGGGTGAGCGCTGCGGCAACGCAAACATCGTCTCGGTGATCGCGAACCTCAAGCTCAAGCTCGGCCTCGAGGTCGTGACTGACGAGCAGCTGCAGCGTCTGACCGAGGTCTCACACATCGCTTCGGAGCTCGCGAACCTCGCGCCGAACTCGCACCAGCCGTACGTCGGCGCGAGTGCGTTCGCGCACAAGGCCGGCCTGCACGTGGCGGCGATCACCAAGTCCGCGGGCTCGTACACACATGTTGACCCGCTGTCGGTCGGCAACGTCGAGCGTGTGCTGGTCTCGGAGCTTGCGGGGCGGCGCAATGTTATCCAGAAGCTGCGCGAGCAGGGCACGGACATCGAGCTCACCGACGAGCAGGCGCGTGATGTCCTCGAACGTGTGAAGCAGCAGGAATCGCGCGGCTTCCAGTACGAATCTGCCGAGGCGTCGTTCGAACTGCTCGTGCGCCGCACGCTGGGCGGCTACACGCCGCCGTTCGACCTCGAGGACTTCATGATCGTCGAACGCCGCCGGCACGACGCCAGCCGTGAGCGCACCGGCGAGAGCGAGATGCAGGCTGAGGCGATGGTGAAGGTGCGCGTCGGTGAGCACCTCACGCAGACCGCCGCGGATGGCAACGGCCCAGTGTCAGCGCTCGATGCCGCCGTGCGTCGTGCGCTGGTCGAGTCGTTCCCTGGGCTGCAGAAGATCGCGCTGCGCGACTATAAGGTGCGCATCATCAACCCCGGTGGTGGCGCGGATGCGGCAGTGCGCGTGCTGGTCGAGTCGACCGACGGCGTGCACCTCTGGCGCACCGTGGGCGCCTCGACGGATGTGGTCGAGGCCTCGTGGCTCGCACTGCAGGACTCGTACGAGTACTGGCTGGCCCGCTACCGCGACTAACGACTGAGGCGAACCCGAACGACGAAGCCGGGCTACGCGCCCGGCTTCGTGCTACCGGCGGCTGGGGTTGCTGTGTCCGCCGGAGCGGTGACGCGCAGTGTCTGCTCGTTGGTGCCCCGCCGGACGACGAGGTCGTACTGAGTGCCCGGCGCGATCTTCGCAAGCAGGTCGCGGAGCGCGGTCGTACTGGGCACATCCGCGCCATTGACCTTCGTGATTACATCGCCGACCTGCACACCGGCCTTCGAGGCAGCCGAGTCGGGCTGCACCGCGTCGACGCGCACGCCGCCCATCTGCGCCTGCACGCTCACACCGAGCAATGACTGCTGCGGCACGGGCCGCACGCTGCCCGGCGCCGCGTTCGAGTCACCCGGCATGCGGAACGGGCGGTCGGAGCGGTCGCGCATGTCGAAGGCGCGGCGGTCGTAGCCGCGCATCATGGATGCCTCGAACGGGCCGCCGTGGCGCCAGGGCCAGTGATCGACAATCACCACCAACGAGGCAACGGCCATCAGCAGCGCGGTTGCGCCGATCAGGATCGGGAGTGCGTTACGACGTAGCACCGGCATGCGGGGCTGTCCTTCCAACCTGCTCGGCGCGCACGTTGCTGGGACGTTCGGTGGTTGCGGCGATCGGGAGACGCACGGAGAACACCGTGCCCGCGTCGCGCGAAGACTGCACGGTGACATCGCCACCATGCGCCTGCACGAGCTCCTTCACGATCGAGAGCCCGAGGCCGCTGTGTACCTGCCCACCGCTGCGCGTGCGCGCACGGTCGACCTGGTAGAAGCGATCGAAGAGGTGTGGGAGATCATCGGGTGGAATCGGCTCGCCGCCGTTGTGGACCTCGAGGAGCACGAAGCCGGGGACGCGCGCCGTGCGCAGCAGTACCTCGGTGCCCGCGGGCGCGTAGCGGATGGCGTTGTCCACGAGGTTCGCGAGGATCTGCTCGATCCGTCGCTCATCGGCGCGCACTGGCTGTCCGTCCGTCGCCACGCGGATCGAGACTTCCGCAGCGTCGGCCTGCAGCCGGAAGCGCTGTCCGGTTGCGGTGACTGCGGCGTCGATATCCAGTGGTTCGAGGGTGAGCGGGAGCTGGCCCGCCTCGATCTGCGAGAGGTAGAGCAGATCCTCGACGAGCGCACGCATGCGCTCGGCCTCCTGGTGCACGACCTCGGCTGCCGAGTGGCGCTCCGCCTCATCCTCCAGCACCCCATCGAGTAGCGCCTGTGAGTAGCCCTGGATCGAGGTGAGCGGTGTCTTGAGGTCATGCGACACGTCCGCGACCAGCTGCCGCATCGCGCGGCGGCCACGGTCGACCTGGTCGGCCATCTCGTTGAACGCGCCGCCCAGCACGGCCACCTCGTCGGTGCCGTGCACGTCGATGCGGTTGCTGAAGTCACCCTGCGCCATCGCGCGCGATGCCGCAGTCATCTGCAGCATCGGCTTAGTAATGCGACGCGCGAAGAGACCAGCGACCACGATGCTCGCGAGGAGTGCGGCGCCGCCGGCGATCGTCATGCGCGGGAGTAGTTTGGCCCAGGCAGCGGTCACATCGCCGGCGGGCACAGCGACGATCACGCTGACGTCCTGCACGCGGAACGGCCAGCCGGCAGGGGCACCGGCTTGCCGCGCGGGCGCGAACAGGATCAGGTCGTCGCCACTTATTTTTGTGCGAGTCGATCGGAACGATTCACCCGGGCCAGCGAACGCGACGCGTTCAGGCTCAGTGACTTGCTGGCCGACGATTGGCTTGCGGAGATTGGTATCGAGGGTGACGCGGTGGTCGGAGTCCACGAGCAGAATGCGGATATCGAAGAAGCGGGCGTACGAGCCCATGTCTTCGGTGATGCGTTCCGGTGGCGCGCCGAGCATCTGCAACTGCAGCAGTCGCTGCGAAGCAGGCTCGACGAGGCGGCCAATGCGTGCCTCGGCATTTGCGGCCTGCTGGTCGCGGAGCAGCCAGACGGTGACGAAGCCCGCCGCGATCAGGCTGAGCGAAATCACCGCAATGAAGCTGACGAGGAGCTTGGCTCGGAGGCTGTTCATGCGCTGAGTGTTGCCTACGCCTCACCCGCCGGGACGAGCTTGTAGCCGACGCCCCAGACCGTCTCGATCTTTGCGTCCGACTCGCGCAGCTTGTCGCGAAGCCAGGCGACGTGCACGTCGATCGTGCGCGTGTCGCCTTCGTACTCCTGGCCCCAAACGAGGCGGAGCAGGCGCTCGCGGTCGAGCACGATGTTCGGGTGGCGCAGGAATGCCTCGAGCAGGTCGAACTCGCGCTGGCGCAGTCGCACGCGCGTACCGGCGACGGTGACGTCGCGGCTCGCAGGTTCGAGGGTCACGTTGCCCACCGTCACCGGTGCGGCTTCCTCCTCGGGATCGTCAGAGGACTCCCGGTCCCACGAGCGGCGACGCAGCGCCGCCTTCACGCGCGCGACGACTTCGCGCGGGTTGAAGGGCTTGGTGACGTAGTCATCCGCGCCCATCTCGAGGCCAACGATCTTGTCGACATCGTCGGAGCGCGCCGTGAGCATGATCACCGGCACGTCGCTCTTCTTGCGGATCTCGGTGCAGACATCAAAGCCAGACATCTGCGGCATCATCAGGTCGAGCAGTACGAGGTCGGGCGATTCGCTGCCGAAGCGCTCGAGCGCCTGCTTGCCATCGGCGGCGGCAACGACCTCGAAGCCTTCATTGCGGAGATAGAGACGAAGCAGCCGGACGATGTTTTGTTCATCGTCCGCGACGAGGATTTTCGCGCTCACTGGAGTGTCCGCTCGTTGCGAGGGTGGAGCATTGGAGAGGCTCGCTACCTCCGAGGTAACTCGGAGGCGGTGTATTGGGGGCCGGTCGGCTCGCGGTCGTTCGCAACCGCTCCCACCACTGTTTCTCACGTCCGTCCGTCGACCGACCCCACGAAATGAATCATGGCGTCGACCCGTTGGTAGGCCGCAATTCAAGTGTAAAGAGTCTGTTAGGGCGTGGGGGATTTCGAAAAATGTTAGCCAGCTCGCACGCCTCAGGAGCAACGAGGCGTGCGAGTGGCTGTGCTTACGGTGCGGCGCGCCGCTGGCGCGGCTCGACGGAACGCTGCTCTTCCAGCCCTTGCAGGCGGCGAGCAATCTGGCGGTTCTGGACGCCGGTGGCCGCCTCGCGGTTCGCCCCGGCGACCTGCTCGGCCAGCTCCTCACGGAGCACCCCGACCTGGTCGGGCGCCTCAATGCCGATTTTTACCCGGTCACGCCACGCTGGCGTGAGTCACCTCGAATGAGGCGGACTAAGCCGAGAGGCGCCCGGCGTTGTAGCTGCTGGTAGCGGTGAGCTCGCGGTAGTCATCGAACCGGTCGTTCGACTCCGGGCTCGCTGAGTACACCTTGGTGGCGTTGCAGCGTCGGCAGCGGCCAATGATCGCACCGCCGGCCGGATCGCCGAGCATCCAGTGATGCACGCACGATGGCTGCTGGGTTCCGTCCACGATTTGGAGCTCGGTCATCGGCTCCACCTCCCTGTGGTCTTCCTTGACGCGGGCAATCGTAGGGAAGGGCAGTGAACTCCCGCATAGGTGTTTTCCCTAGGGGAGCATGGGATAAATCCCCTGCTTTTGAGGGAAACCGCGCGATCGAGTCAGGGTCATCAGCCCTGTGAACACAGGGAGGGCCCGCCAGTACGGCGGGCCCTCCCTGAAGAGTCGAGGCTCAGAGTCAGCGAACCGACAGGTCAGGCGTTCGGCGCGGTCCCGTGGAACGAGTATTCCAGGTGCTCGGCGACCGACATGTTCATCTGGGAGCGCAGCGCGAGGTCGAAGTCCTCCTGCGCAGCCTTGTCTGCCTGCTCGGCGGTGTCCCACACGCCGATGCGGCCCATATAGCCATCCGGCTCGACGGGTTCGAGGCGGTAGCCGGTCAGATAGCCGGGCTGAGAGGAGAAGAAGCCGACCAGACGGTCGATCAGGTCGCGGACGCGCTCTTCCTCGCCAGGACGAGGGCGCATCAACGAAACACGGACATAAGGCACGAGCGGTCTCCCCCCACTGAGCGCCCCGAAACGAGACGCACCGCCCACCTCACCCGAGGTGGGCTCTCAGTGTAGGAGATTGAGGAGCTCCCGTCCGGACGCTCCCGTCAGGTTCGGACTAGAGGCGGAGCTTGCCGTGCGACGGCTGGCGGCGACGCTGCTTGCCAGCGGCCAGGCGCTCCTCCTCAAGGATCTCGGCCGGGTCGGCAATCTGGTTCTCGTGTACGTAGCCGCACGCGATGCAGGTGCCGAACTTCCCGTACCAGTCGTCCTCAATGATCATGAGGCCACGGCAACGCGGGCAGGACTTGGGCGGTGCTGAGTTGTTCACGGGATACTCCTCGCGAGCCGGATACCCTCCGGTGCGGGCCTGTTCCACTGCCGACGGGGTTAGCTGACGGGTTCGGGCGATCAGGTTGCCCGCTCCTCGAAAGGAGTTCACCCCAGATGTTGGGTCCCCCGGCCGCCGGTTGCTTGCCGGCGATTAGGCAGGGCGCTCCTCCGCGCCAATCTCTTCAAATCTCATTATCACAATCAAGATGACTTCGTGATTGTGACGACAAGAGCATACTCAGGCGGTTTAGCCTGTCAATAGTATGGTTCACCTCCTTTCAACATTTGGACGCCTGCCGTTAACACGGGCCTTCGAGGCAGCCCGCAGGTCGGGCCGCTGCTATGCTGACGCCGTCTCGTGCGAGGCCCGGGGAAGTCGGTGCGATCCCGACGCTGTCCCGCAACTGTGACCGGCGTTTGAGTCTGACTCGACGGCGGAAGCCAGAGCACCGGCCCGCACCCACATTGGTGACCGAACCCGCGAGGACGGGGCATCGGCTCGCGACGACCGTGTCGCGCGCTGCCTTGAGGCGCTGACGAAGCGTCTTCCCTCGCCTTGGAGGCGACGGCGTGCGAGCCCTCTCGACCCGACTCGCTATGGTTGCCGCGCTGCTCTGGCTCGCCGCCTGCGGCGCCAACACGCCCGCGCCGAGCGCCGCAACCTCTACGGCGGCGCCGAGTGCGACCGCTGCCGCATTCCCACGCACCGTCACCGACTCGAAGGGCACGAGTCTCACTCTGGACGCCGCGCCGAAACGCATCGTCTCGCTCTCGCCCGCCGTCACTGAGGTGCTCTTCGCGATCGGCGCCGGCTCGCAGGTCGTCGCCAGCGACCGCTTCTCCGACTTCCCGGTGGAGGCGGCCAAGACCGCGAAGCTCGACTACTCCCAGCCCAGCGCCGAGTCCGCTCTCGCGCTCTCGCCTGACCTCGTCGTCATGACCAGCCGCCAGCAGCAGCAGGTCCCGCAGTTCCGGGCACTGCGTCTCCCTGTCCTCTATATGGAGGAACCCACGAGCATCGACGCGGCAATCGAGAACGTCCGCCTCTACGGCGGCATCACCGGCCACCCCGCCGAGGCGAACGCCCTCGCCGACTCGATGCGAGCGCGCGTCGCTCGCGTCGTCGCGCAGGTCCCGAGTGGCGCCGATGGTCCCCGCGTCTTCTATGAGCTGAGCCCCGAGCTGTACTCGGCCGCCCCGAACTCATTCATCGGCTCGATGCTGACCATGCTCCGCGCGCGCAACGTCGCCGAGGGTGCCAAGACCGCGTTCCCCCAGCTCTCCTCCGAGGCAGTGATCGCCGCGAACCCGCAGGTCGTGCTGCTCGCGGACTCTGGCTCGACCTCGGGCAGTCAGAGCCTCGCGACCGTCTCCGCGCGCGCTGGCTGGAGCGTGATCGACGCCGTGAAGAACGGCCGCGTCATCGGCATCGACCCCAACCTCGGCAACCGCCCCGGCCCGCGTGTCGTCGATGGCCTCGAGCAGATGGCGCGCGCGCTCTACCCCGAGCGCTTTGGAACGCCGACGCCCACAGCAACGGCAGGTACGGGCCGATGACGCGCGGCCTGATCGTCGCGGGCACCTCCTCCGGCGTCGGCAAGACGACGATCACCACCGGCATCGTCGGCGCGCTCCGCGCTCGCAGCCTTCGAGTCCAGCCGTTCAAGACCGGCCCCGACTACATCGATCCGACCTACCTCGCCCGCGCCGCCGGCATGCCGTGCCGCAACCTCGACTCGTGGATGCTGCCGGACGACACGGTGCGCGAACTGTTCACGCGCGCCGCGCTGCCCGCTGATGTCGCTGTCGTCGAGGGCGTGATGGGCCTGTTCGATGGCCACGCGGATGGGACTGGCTCAGCGGCGCACCTCGCGCGCTTGCTGCGCCTGCCAGTCGTGCTCGTCGTCGATGCGCGCTCGATGGCGCAGTCGGCGGCCGCGCTCGTGCTCGGCTTCCAGCAGTTCGATCCCACAGTGCGCATCGTTGGAGTGATCCTGAACCGCATCGCGAGCGAGCGGCATGCGCGCGTCTGCGGCGAGGCGATCACCGCGCGTACTGGCCTGCCGATCCTCGGCGCCATCCCGCGCACCGAGGACGCCACGATCCCGGAACGTCACCTCGGCCTCGTCCCCGACGTTGAGTCGCCCGCCGCCGACCGCTGGTTCGAGGGCCTCGCGCAACTGGCGGCGACACACATCGACCTCGATGCATTGCTCGCGCTCAGCAGCGAAGTCGAGTCCGAGCTTGTGGCAGAGCCGGTGTTTCCGAGTACGCCCGTCGCCACACGCGCCCGCATCGCGATCGCACGCGACGAAGCGTTCCACTTCTACTATCGGGACTCGCTCGATCTGCTCGCGGCCCAGGGTGCCGAGCTGCGCCCGTTCAGCCTGCTCGCTGACGGCGATGTCCCCGAGTGCGACGCGATCTACATCGGTGGCGGCTTCCCGGAGCTGTTCGCTGCCGACCTCGCAGCCAACGAGGCGATGCGGGGCGCTGTGCGCGCCGCCGCCGCGCGTGGCCTGCCGATCTACGGCGAGTGTGGTGGCCTCATGTATCTCGGTGGTGGCATCACTGACTTCGACGGCCGCCGCCACGCGATGGCTGACCTCGTTCCCGCCGAGTCGGTGATGGCCGGCTCGCGCCTCACGCTCGGCTACCGCGAGGTCGAGTCGCGCGGCACACCGCTGCTCGCGGCGGGCGAGCGCATGCGTGGCCACGAGTTCCACTGGTCCGGCCTCGCCGCACCGGCGACTGACGACGGTGCGGCGTATCGCGTGCTCGACCAGGACGGCCGCGCCGACGGCTACCGCGTCGGCTCGGTGACTGCGACCTACGTGCACGCGCACCTCGCTTCACGCGCGGACCTCGCCCCGAACTTCGTCGCCACCGCCGCCGCATTCCGAGACATGCAATGACCGCCCCCGAGGCAATCGCATTGCCTCGATCGAGCGCGCGCCGTCGCGGCAGCCTTGGCCCGTTCGCAATCGCCTGGTTGCTGCTCGCGGTCGTCGTCGTGCTGGCGACGATGCTCGGTACCACCTCGATCCCCGCGAGCGCCGTGCTTGGCGCGATCTGGAACCACCTGCCGCTGATCGGCGGCGGCGTATCCGTGGAGCAGGGCTGGGAGCGCATCGTGATCGATGTGCGTCTCCCTCGCGTGGTTACGGCAGGCCTGGCCGGCGCGGCCCTGGCGAGCTCAGGCGCCGCGTATCAGGGCGTCTTCCGCAACCCGCTCGCGGACCCGTTCTTGCTTGGCGTGGCCTCCGGTGCGGCGCTCGGCGCAGCGCTCGGTGTCGTGCTCCCGATCCCCGCGCTCGGTTACTCGGCTGTTCCGGTACTCGCCTTTGTCGGTGCCGTGATCGCCGTCGTGCTGGCGTACACCGCGTCGAGGACGGGCGCGACGGTCTCGAACACGTCGCTAATCCTCGCCGGGGTCGCAATCGCCGCGATGGCTGGTGCGGCGACGTCGTTCATCCTGCTCACCTCGAACGAGCGCGCACTCACGATCTTTGGCTTCCTGTTTGGCTCGTTCAACGCTGCGAGCTGGCCGCGTGCACTGACCGCGCTCCCGTACCTCGTCGTTGGCATCACTGTGCTGCTTGTCTATGCGCGCGTACTGAATGTGCTGCAGCTCGACGAGGAGCAGGCTGATCAGCTGGGCGTCGATGTATCGAGGACGCGCATGGCGGTGCTGACCGCAGCGTCGCTCACCGCCGCGACCGCTGTCGCGATGGCCGGTGTGATCGGTTTTGTTGGTCTGATCGTGCCGCATGTCGTGCGCATCGTCTTTGGCGTTGACTATCGCCGCGTGCTGCCGCTTTCAGCGCTGCTTGGTGCGGTGTTCCTGATCGCAGCCGACATGCTCGCGAGGACGGTGCTACGCCCGCAGGAGGTGCCGGTCGGCATCGTCACTGCGATGGTCGGTGGCCCGTTCTTCCTCGCACTGATGCGCTCGCGCCTCGGAGCGCTGCGATGACGACGACGACCAGTACCGACACGCTGCTGCGCCTCCGCGATCTCGAGGTACGGATCGGCGACGCCTCGATCGTCCGAGGCGTGAGCCTCGACGTCCGGCGTGGTGAGGTGCTGGGCCTGATCGGCCCCAACGGTGCAGGCAAGAGCACGCTGCTCCGCGCCGCGACCGGCCTCCTTCCGCTCACCCACGGCACAGTCGAGGTGGCTGGTGCGCCGCTGACGCAGCTCGATCGCCGCGCGCGTGCGCAGGCGATCGCTGTCGTGCAGCAGCTCCCAGAAGCGCCACCCACGATGCGCCTCGCCGAGCTCGTACTGCTCGGTCGCAATCCGCACCTTGGCCTGCTCGCGCGCGAGTCCGCGCACGACTACGCCGTAGCGCAGGACTCGATGGAACGAGCTGGATGTGCCGATCTCGCGGATCGCATGCTCGGCACGCTGTCTGGTGGCCAGCGCCGCCGTGCCTTCATCGCGCGTGCGCTCGCGCAGGAAGCGCCGCTGCTCCTGCTCGATGAGCCCACTGCGAACCTCGACGTGCAGGCCCAGTGCGAGATCTTCGAGCTCATACGTGCCCTAGCCGCTAACGGCGCGGGCGTGCTCGTCGTCGTGCATGACCTCACGCTTGCCGCGACGTACTGCGATCGCCTCGTACTACTCGCGGCCGGCAGCGTCGTTGCCCAGGGTGCGCCACATGAGGTGGTGACGAGCGCTAATGTGGCGCGCGTCTATGGCGACCGCGTGACTGTGATCAACGACCCATCGCATGCCGCGCCAATCGTGGTGCCGGCGCGTGCGGGAGATGGAGGCAACCCATGACGATCGAGCAGGCCGGCACCGGACACACCTCGGGCGATCCGATGCGTGAGCGCGCCGATGCGCGACACGAGGAAGAAGACGAGGTCGAGCAACCGCAGGCGCGCTGGGAAGGCCTCTTCAAGAAGCGTGACCCGCTCGTGCTGCTCTACACGGGCAACGGCAAGGGCAAGACGTCGTCCGCCCTCGGCGTGACGATGCGCGCGTGGGGCCGCGGCTGGAAGATCTGCTGGCTGCAGTTCATCAAGTCGAAGAAGGCCAACTACGGCGAGACCCGCGCCGCAAAGGCGATGGGCATCGAGATGATTCCGCTGGGTGATGGCTTCACCTGGCTCTCGAAGGACATCGAGCAGGACAAGGCGCTCGCTCGTGAGTGCTGGGCGCTCGCACGCGAAAAGATCTACTCGGGTAACTACGACCTCGTCGTGCTTGATGAGATCACGTACCCCGTCGCCTACGGCTGGCTGCCGGTCGATGAGGTGATTGAGACGCTGCGCGACCGCCCGGCGAACGTGCATCTCATCCTGACCGGCCGCAAGGCCGATCCCGCGCTGATCGAGTTCGCTGGCCTCGTGACCGAGATGACCGAGATCAAGCACCCCTACAAGAGTGGCATCAAGGCACAACCAGGAATCGACTTCTAATGACCTACGACGACGACCGCTCACTCCTCAACGCGACGATCGAGGCGATCCGTCCGCCCAACGACACTGCGATCGCCGCTTCGCGCGAGCGCCAGGGCCAGCTCACCAAGCCCCCCGGCTCACTTGGTCGTCTCGAGGCGCTCGCCGAGCGCATCGCTGGCATCACCGGCCAGCCTCGACCGCACCTCGACCAGCGTCTCGTCATCGTCGCTGCCGGTGATCACGGCGTGACCGCGCAGGGCGTATCGGCGTTCCCGGCCGAGGTCACCGCGCAAATGGTCGGCAACTTCCTCCACGGCGGGGCCGCCATCAATGTGCTCGCCGCCCACGCCGGCGCTCGAGTGCGTGTCGTGGACGCCGGCGTTGCCGCCGAGACGCCACTCGACCCGCGCCTCGTGCGCCTGCGCCTCGCACCGGGCACCGAGGACTTCACGCAAACCCGAGCGATGACACAGGAGCTCGCCACCACGGCCATCGCCGAGGGCATCCGCCTCTTCAACTCTGAGCGCGCCACCGATGGCGTCGACATCGTCGCGTGTGGCGAGATGGGCATCGGCAACACGACGTCTGCTGCCGCGATTATCGCGACCGTCACTGGCCACCCCGTGCGCACCGTCACGGGCCGTGGCACCGGCATCGATGACGAGCACTTCGAGGCGAAGGTCGACGTGATTGAGCGCGCGCTCGCACTGCACCGTCCCGACCGCACCGATGGCCTCGAGCTTCTCTCGTGCATCGGCGGCCTTGAGATCGGCGTGCTTGCCGGTGTGTACCTCGCCGCCGCCGCAGCAGGTGTGCCGGTCGTGATCGATGGCGTCATCTCTAGCGCGGCTGCGCTCATCGCTGAGGCCACCGCGCCCGCCTCGACCGCGGCGATGCTGGCGAGCCACCTGTCCGTCGAGCCGGGTCACATCGCAGCGCTCCAGCACCTGCACCTGGAGCCGCTGCTCGACCTCGGACTGCGCCTCGGCGAGGGCACTGGCGCGGCGCTGGGCATCACGCTCTGCGTCGCCGCCTGCCGCCTGCTCGACGAGATGGCTACCTTCGCCGAGGCGGGTGTGAGCGAGTCCGACGAGGTCGTCCCGCCGGAGTCCTAGTTGTCGTAATCGTCGCGTCGCGTGCGGTCGTGGTCGCCTCGCGGCGAGCGCCCCATACTGCGAACGCGACTGCACGCAGCACGGAGCCGTCATGTCCCTGTCCGCCGCCCTCATCGCGCTCGAGTTCCTCACGCCGCTCCGGCTGCGCGCGGTAGAGCGCTGGAGTGACCGCGGCTTTGGCGAGGCGCTCGGCTGGTTCCCGCTCGTCGGCGTCTTCCTCGGCTTCGTCCTGCTCGGCATCGATCGCACCCTCGCGCACCTACTCCCGAGTGCGCCCGCATCGGCGCTCGTCGTCGCGGCGCTCGCGCTGCTCTCCGGTGGGCTGCATCTCGATGGGGTTGCTGACACCGCCGACGGCATGGCCGTGCAGGGCGATCGAGCGACGCGCCTTGGTGTGATGAGCGCCGGCAACATCGGCCCGGCTGGTGTGATGGCGCTCGCGCTCGTGCTGCTCGTGCAGTGGTCCGCGATCGCGACCCTCGACACACCGATGCGAGGGGCTGCGCTCGTGATCGCGCCTGCCCTCGGACGCTGGGCTGCGACGCCGGTCGCAGTGCTGTTCCGTCCCGCGCGTCCGCGAGGCATCGGTCACGCGCTGCAACAGGGCGTCTGGCCGATCGCCGCGCCGCTGGGCAGCGTGCTCATGCTCATCGCATGCCTCGTGCTCTTCGGCCCCGCCGGCGTCGCGCTGCTGGTGGTCGCTGCTGGCGCGTCGGTGCTCGTCGCAGCTGCCGCGGCGCGTCTGCTCGACGGTGTGACCGGCGACACCTTCGGCGCATCGATCGAGGTGTCACAGGCCGTTGTCCTGCTCTTCCTCGTCGCCTGCGCGCAACGCGGGTGGCTCACGCCTAACTTCCTCGGATGAACGCCGCATGATGCGCGCCATCTCCTTCGCCGCTGGCGTCGCCCTCGACGATCGCTGGGGCGACCCACCGACGCATTTGCACCCCGTCGCCTTGCTCGGCAATGCCATCAACGCACTCCACGCACGCGCACCTCGAGGTGATGGCGATCGCCTGCGCTATGGCGCGTTCACCGCGTTTGGCCTGCCGCTGGCCGCCGCCGCCGTCACGCTGCTCGCAAGGCGTATCGTGGCGCCGCTGCCGCTCGGTGGCGCGCTCTTCGATACGCTGCTCCTCGATGCGACGAGCGCGCTACACACGCTGCTCGCGCGTGCACTCGAGATCGAGGCCGCACTCCAGGCCGATGACCTCGAGGCTGCTCGCAGCCTCTGCGCCATGCATCTGGTCAGCCGCGACACCTCGACACTCACGCCCTCGGAGATCGCCGGCGCCACCATCGAATCTGTCGCTGAGAATCTCTCCGATGGCGTCGTCGCCCCGTGGCTCGCCTTTGCACTCGGCGGCGCACCTGCCGCAGTCGCCTACCGCGCTGCGAACACGCTCGACTCGTTGTGGGGCTACCACAACACGGAGTTCGAGTTGCTCGGTAAAGCCGGTGCGCGCCTCGATGATGCCTTGAACATCGTTCCGAGCCGGCTCACCGCACTGGCGATCATCGCGGCGTCCGCCGTGCCGCGCTTCGGTGCGCAGGCTGACGTGCTCGAAGCACTGGCGTGCTGGCGCACCGATGCACAGCGCACCGCGAGCCCCAACGCGGGACACCCGATGTCGGCAATGGCCGGCGCACTGCACGTCCGCTTGGTGAAGCATGGCGCATACACGCTGGGCGACCATCTCCGCGATCCCGAGGCCGCTGACATTGGTCGCGCCGTTCGACTCGCGCGAGGTGCTGCGTCGCTCGTCGGCGCAGGCCTACTCGGTGCACTTGTTCTGACAGGAGCTCGCCCGTGACTGATGTGGTGCATGGTGGTCTGCGCGCGAGCGAGCTGGAGTCGTTGGGTATCGACCCGCTCGACGTCAGCGATCTCTCTGCGAACCTCAACCCGTTCGGGCCACACCAACATGTTCTGAGCAGCGCGCGCGAGGCTGATGTTCGCCACTACCCCGAGGCGCACGCCGAGGGGCTGCGTGACGCGCTCGCCGCCTTCGCGCACGTCGAGCCAGCGCAATTGCTCGTGACCCCGGGCTCCACTGCTGCACTGCACCTCATCGCACGTGCGTTCCTGCGCGAGGGTGACGCCTGCGCACTCTGGCCGCCGACGTTCGGCGAGTACGCCGCCGCGATCGAGGCCGCGGGCGCGACCGTGCGCGAATACCCCGCGACCGCACCGGACTTCGTCCCCGTGCAGGACATCGAGCCGTCCCCGCTCGGCATCTTCTGCAACCCGAACAACCCGACCGGCACCTACCTCGACCGCGCGAGCATCGAGGCGATTGCCGATCGCCTCGGCGGACCGCTCGTACTCGACGTCGCCTACGACCCGTTCGTCGAGGCTGGCAAGTGGGACGCGGACGCGCTCGTGGGTGACGGTCGTGATGTGCTCGTCGTGCACTCAATGACGAAGCTGCACGCCGTGCCGGGCATTCGTCTCGGCTACATCGTCGGCCCCGAGGCGCACATTGCGCGGCTCACGGCGCTGCAGCCCTCGTGGTCGATCGATGCGACCGCAATCGCCGCCGGGCACGCCATGCTCACCGTTGACCGCGTGCAGCGCGAGGCGACACGAGACATCACCGGCACGCGCGCCCTGATCGCGAGCCAGCTGACTACTCAACACATCGAGGTCGTTGAAGGCCGTGCGAACTTCCTACTCGTGCGCGTCGGTGACGCTGCGGCAGTCCGCCTCGCGCTCCTGCGTCGAGGCTTCGCCGTCCGTGACTGCACCTCATTCGGCCTCCCGGAGTGGATTCGCATTGCGATCCCCGTCGAAGTCGCGGGACGCCGGCTTGCGAACGCGCTCGTCGCCGTCCTTGCGGAGCAGCGAGCGTGACCACGCCCGCGCCGGTGCTGATGGTGCTCGGTACTGCCTCGTCCGCCGGGAAGTCGGTGCTCGTCACCGCGCTCTGTCGCATTGCGCGCCAGGACGGCCTGCGTGTCGCGCCGTTCAAGGCGCAGAACATGTCGAACAACGCCGATGTCACGCCCGATGGCGGCGAGATCGGCCGCGCGCAGTCCGAGCAAGCTGCGGCCGCCGGCATCGTGCCGACCGTCGAGATGAACCCGGTGCTCCTTAAGCCGCAAGGCGATCGCACCTCCCAGGTCGTTGTAAACGGACACGCCGAGGGCATCCTCCGCTCTGTCGACTTCCTCGAGCGCAAGCACGACCTCTGGCCGCACGTCGAGCGTGCACTCGCCTCACTGCGCTCGCAGTACGAGCTCGTGATCGCCGAGGGCGCCGGCAGCCCTGCGGAGCCGAACCTGCGCGCGGGTGACATCGTGAATATGCGTGTCGCCCTGCACGCGAACGCGACGGTGCTACTCGTCGGCGACATCGATCGAGGCGGTGTGTTCGCACATCTCGTCGGCACGATGGAGCTGCTCGCTCCCGAAGAGCGCGCGCTCGTGCGCGGCTTTGTCATCAACCGCTTTCGCGGCGACCCATCGTTGCTCGCCCCCGCCATCGAAGACCTCGAGCGCCGCACCGGTGTGCCCGTGCTCGGCGTCGTCCCGTACCTCGATCACCTGCGCGTTGCCCAGGAGGACGCAGTCGCCCTCGAACGTGCCGATCCCGTGCCGAACGAGGTGGGCGCTGTCGATATCGCCGTCATGCGTTTGCCGCGCATCGCGAACTTCGACGACTTCGACCCGCTCGCTGCAGAACCGGGCGTCCGAGTGCGCTACGTCGCACGTCCGGAGGACCTGGGCGATCCCGCGCTGATCATCATCCCCGGCACCAAGGCGACCATTGCCGACCTCGATGCGCTGCGTGCGAATGGGCTCGCCGATGCCATCACTGAGCGCGCCCAGCGCGGCACACCCGTGCTCGGTATTTGCGGCGGCTACCAGATGCTCGGCGAGCGCCTCGCCGACCCGCATGGCGCCGAGGCCGCCCCGGGCACCGAGGTTGCCGGCCTTGGCTTGCTGCCACTCGACACGACCTTCGCCGCAGACAAAATCACGCGTCGCGCCACCGGCACGGTCCTCGCCTCGCACGGCCCGTGGTCAGCCGCTGGCTCCGCCGTCGAGGGCTACGAGATCCACATGGGCCGCACGGAGCCGCTGCCCGGCGCGCAGATCGTGCCACTGCTGATGCTTGGTGAGCACGAGGACGGGGCAGTGCGCGCGGACGGACTCGTCGCCGGATGCTATCTCCACGGCCTGTTCCACAACGAAGGCTTCCGCCATGCACTGCTGCGTGCGCTCGGTTGGCCGGGCCCCGGCGCGACGCCTGCCTTCGACCGGGCGCGCGAGTTCGATCGCCTCGCGCAGCACGTCCGTTCACACCTCGATATCGAGCGCATCAACGCGATGCTGTTCCCCGACGTCACCGTCGAGGCAACTCGTGGCTGATCTGCTCTTCGTCACAGGAGGCGCGCGCAGCGGCAAGAGCAGCTTCGCCGAGCGCCTCGCGTCGCGAACCGGCGCACCTGTCGTCTACATCGCCACGATGGAAGCACTCGACGACGAGGTGCGCGCGCGCATCGCGCGCCACCGAACGTCGCGTCCTGAAGTATGGACGACCGTCGAATCCCCACTCGAGATTGTCGAGGCCGTACGCGACGCGCCCTCGGATGCATGCGTGCTGCTCGACTGCCTCTCGCTCTGGGTCTCGAATCGCCTGCTACAGCTGGGCGAAGCGTTCAACCAGGACGACCTCGACACACTCGAGATTGCACTCGAACGCGACATCGAATCGCTGCACGCGCTCGCTGCTGCTCGCAGCGCCCCGCTCATCCTCGTAACCAACGAGGTTGGTAGCAGCCTCGTCCCGGAACACGCGCTGGGTCGCGCCTATCGCGACCTGCTCGGTCGCGTGAACCAGCGCGCGAGCACACTCGCGACACACGCATGGCTGCTCGTCAGTGGTCGCGCGCTGCTACTCCCGCCACCCGACAGCGACTGACAAACGAAGCCCCGGACGATCTCCGGGGCCTCGTACAGCCTCGTTCGAGGTATGCGCGGCGCTATTGGCCCGTCCACTCGCGCAGCGCAGCGGTGACGTCCATCGCCTTCCCGGCGCGAATCACCGAGAGCTTCACGCTGTCGCCGACCTTGTAGCCGTCGACCGTCTTCGCAAGCTGCTCGATCGTCGTCATCGGCTTGCCATCAATTGCGGTGATCACGTCCCCGCCCGGCGGCAGTACACCAGCGGAGCTCGCCGCTGCGGCGGGCTTGAGGCCGGCACGCTCAGCCGCGCTGCCCGCGTTCACCGCAGTGACGTAGACGCCCTTCTGCGCGTCAACGCCGGCTTCCTTTGCGTTCACGGTGTTCAACGTTACGCCCGCGACACCAAGCTGCGGGTGCGTGATTGGCTTGCCCGCGATCATGTCCGGCAGGAAGCGCTGCGCGGTGTTCGAGGAGATCGCGAACCCGATGCCGACGAACACGCGCTGCCCCGTCGGATTCTCGATCGAGGTGTTCACGCCGATCACGTTGCCGTCCGCGTCGAACAACGGACCACCGGAGTTACCGGGGTTCACCGCCGCGTCGGTCTGGATCACGCCACGCACCGGGCGACCGGTGATGCCACCCTCGGACTGGCGGTTCAGCCCGCTCACGATGCCCGAGGTCACTGTGAACTCGAGTGAGAACGGGTTGCCGATCGCGAACACCGACTCGCCGACGCGCACGCCGTCCGAGTCTGCGAACTTCGCAGGCACGAGCAGGCTCGCGGGCGCACCCGTCACCTGCACGACCGCGAGGTCATTGCCGGGGTCCGAGCCGACCACCTTGCCCGGCAGCATCGATCCGTCGGTGAACTCGACGCTCACTTGTCCGGCGCCGTCGATCACGTGGTAGTTGGTCAGGATGTTGCCGCTCTTGTCGAGCACGATCCCGGTGCCAAGACCTTCGCCCTGGCGCTGTCCGTTGCGGCCGGTCACGACCGTGTTGATCGCGACCACCGACGGCTTCACGCGATCCACGAGGTCAGGCAAGTTCCCGATCGCCGAGTTGGATGCCACCGGCAACGTTCGACCGGTGCTCGAACCACTCGATGCGGCGGCGGCCGCCGTTGCGGTCGAGGCGGGGCCGTGCGCGCTGCTGCGCGTCGCGATGATCCCGCCGATCAGCATGGCGAGAACGATCAGAACCCCAAGCCCGGCCGGGCGGATCCATGACTGCCAGCCTTTGATATCCATGTCACCCTCCTGGGCGGTGCAAATCCTCTGGTGTGATTGTCGGCAACACCCGTCAAACACCCGTCGCGCAAATGTAAAGCGCGTACAAACCGCGCCATCGATACCAATTGAGCGCTAGCGGTAGGTTCGAGTTCCCTCGTAGAGGGCGTATGGCCCACTGACAGCCCCTGGTGAGAGCTCCACGCCGAAGGCCTGCGCGAGCGACACCGCAGCGCGCCCCATCACAAGATCCCGCACGCTGCGTCGAGGATGCACGATGCGTATCCGCCTCGGCGCACCGCTGCGCTCCACGGCCCAGTCGATCGCGTCCTCGATATCGCCCATGCGGTCCACGAGTCCGTTCGCGAGCGCATCTGCGGCCGGATACACCTCGCCCGTCGCGAGCTCGCGCACGCGCTCGAGCGGCATCCGACGGCCCTGGGAGACCGATTGCACGAACAGCTCGTGCATCGAGTCGATGATGTGCTGCTCGCGCGCCTGCTCTTCGTCGGTCGGCGCGCGGAACGGCGAGAACATGTCCTTCAGCCGTCCCGACTTCGCGACGCGCATCTCCACGCCCACGCGTTCGAGTGCGCCCGCGACCAGCGGCCGGTACGCGATCACGCCGATCGCCCCGACCAGCGCCGACGGCAGCGCGAGGATGCCGTTGGTCGCCGCCGCGATCATGTAGCCGCCCGACGCACCGAGCCCGCCGATATAGGCGATCGTCGGCTTCTGCGCCGCGAGTCGTGTTACTGCGCGCGTAATAACGTCCGAGCCGACCGCGCTGCCACCGGGCGAGTCGATATTGAGCACGACCGCTCGCGTGGACTCATCCTCGCGGAGCCGTGTGAGCATGCGCGAGGTCTCGAGTGGCTTGATCGCGTTGCCGATCGCGCCCTGCAGGTCGACGACCGCGATGGAAGCTGGGCGTAATCGGTCAAGCGAACCCATGATCACCTCGACTTCGCGTGTTCGAGATCGAGTGTACGGCCCCCCGGTGCTAGCGCGGCTCGACGTGGCAGCGCTACCCTGCGGCGCTATGCGCGTCCGTTGGCCAGCCATCCTCCTTGCCTCGCTCGTCCTTTCCGTGACGGGCTGTGCGCGCGCTGCTGCGCTGATCCCTGGCCACAACACGACACCGACTCCGCGCTCCGGTGCCACGCCCGGCCCGATCTCGGCGCCGCCGTTGCTGGCGCCCGGCTCGTTGCGCCTCGCGGGCTCTGCTGGCGGCGCGGCGAATCGTCCTGCCATCGCCGACAACGAGCTGGGCAAGATGCTCTTTGTCGTGCAGACGCTCGACGACGGCGGCAAGCCACTCCGTAGTGGTGGTGGTGTGCTCGTCGATCGCGGGCAGCAGCTCGTGCTCACCAGCTACTCGCTCGTGAAGCCGTACCAGGCGAACGGCGCGAAGGCATACGCGACGCTCGCCGCCGGCCCGGCATCCTCGACCGGGGCGATCGAGTTCAACACGATCCTCGTCGCCGCGAACCCCAACGCCGACATCGCCGTGCTCCGTGTCGTCGGGACGCGTGACGGTGCGACCACGCCGCCCGCGGCGAGCGAGGCTGTCCTCGCCGACTCATCGAGCCTGCGTCGTGGCGATCGCCTCCGTTTCCTCGCACAGCCGAGTCCGACACGTCAGGGACCGATTCAGGTCACGAACGGTGGCATCGTCGGCTTCAGCGGCGATGGGCTCGGCGAGTCGCGTGCGTTCATCAAGGGTGACGTGCGCTTGATGGCCGGCACCGTTGGCTCACCCGTCTTCGACCAGTCGGGCGCGTTGATCGGCATCGCCTCGCAGCTCTCGTATGACGCGGCTGCACCGGTCGCGGTCGTGCGCCCACTCGCGCGAGCGATCGAGGCGATCAACCAGGCGAAGTCCGCCCCACCGACGCTGAAGTACAGCGCACCGCTCGAGCATTCACCGTCGCTCTCCGGCGCGACCACCTCGGCGGCTGCGCGTGATGGTGTCGTCGTCGCGAAGCCCGTCTTCGCCGAGGGCGCGCTCGAGGGCCAGGGCTTCCGAGATCTGCTCGACTACACCAACATCTTCAAACGCGAAGCACCCGAGCTCGACTACGAGTACCTCGCGCAGGGCGTCCCGCAGGGCGCGCTCGTGCAGGAGCTCTGGTACCTCAACGGCACGCTGCAGGACTCGCTCTCCTCGTCCTACACATGGACGAAGGGCCCCTTCGCCGTCGTCTCCGACCGCCTCACGACCCCGAGCTCTCGAGGTGTGCCAAACGGCACATGGACGATGGAGGTCTGGGTCGCCGGCACGGTGCGTGCGACCAGCACCGCCTACGTCGGTATCACCCCGCCGGACGTCCCCCGCAAGCCCACCGTCGAGGGACTGCGCTTCGCCTCGAACGCCAGTGCGGAGCAGCTGCCCGGTGACAACGCCTCGTCGGGTGCCGGCCAGATCCTGATGTTCTTCGACTACCGCCAGGCGGCAGCCGTGCAGAGCATTCGCTGGGTCGTGCTCAAGGATGGCCGCGCCATCTACCAGTCGCCGCCCGTCCCGTGGGCCGGCGGCGAGAAGGGCACATGGTGGGTTGGTATGCCCGCCGAGACCGGAGGCGTCGGCGCCGGTGCCTGGGAGATCCAGATCTACATGGACAACCAGTCCATCGGCAGCGCGAAGACCACGCTCCGCTAGCTGACCGTCTCCGACGTTCGAGGCTGGCGTTACTTCAGCTTCCCCTGCGCGTCGTACAGCGAGTCCACTGCAGCGCCGTACCACGCACCCAGCGCATCCACTGGCTTGGTCAGCACGCCGTACTTCGTGAGCGTCGCCTGTAGTGCCTGCCACTGCGCGGCACTTGCGCGTCCGATGCCGTCCGAGCGCGTCGCAGCCGCAATGTCGGTGTCGAGCAGGTACCGCTGCTGGCCCGGATCGGCGCCGTCCGCGTACTTCAACGTGATCTGGACCGCCTCGTCCGGATGGTCGATCGCGAACTGCGCGCCGCGGATC
>QWQU01000040.1 GCA_003670735.1 Chloroflexota bacterium
CTGCGGGAACGCGATCGCCATCATCGTGATCGCGAGCACGATGCTCGGCACCGTCGCGGCGAGGCGCACGACGCTGCGACGCATCAGGACGTCGATGTCGAACATGCGATAGCGCACGGCGGAGAAGGCCATGATCGCTGCGGCAAGGAAATTCGCGGCGTGATCGAGCGGGAATTGGCGCAGCGTGCCGATTAGGTTCGTCAGCATGCCGATGAAGATGCAGACGACGGCGATAGCGGCGAACTTCAGCTTGTTGCGCTCGAACGGGTCACGCTGTGCGCGATAGTTGAAGACGATGTAGCCAATGCTCAGCGCATACGGCAGCACCATGCAGCCGACCGTCATGACCGCCATGACCGCGGTTCGCTCGAGCGTGGACATCGCGGGGTCGGGCGTCACGACCGCGCGGTCGAGCAGCCCCGTAAGAGTGAAGAACGATCCGATCGCGGTGATCACGTACGCCGCGTAGCGCGCACGCCTGGACCATCGCGACGGGTAGAGGTCCTGCAGCATCAGCAAGAACACTGGCGCGACGACCATCCCGAACGCTTCGAGGCTGCGCAGGAAGAACGCCTGCGCAGCGCCGCCGGCCGGGCTCAGTCGCCAGATGAACGAGCAGGTGCTCCACGTCGCCATGAGCACGAGGTACATGAGCACCACGCGCGACGACCGGGCAGCGCCCCGGCGGACGAGCAGCAGCAGCCCTGCGTAGCAGAGGGCTGACAGCAGCGGCACGACCGCCAGGACGGTATCGCTCATCTCGATCCGATCGGCACGTTGCTGTCTTCCTTGACCAGCTCGGCGAGCGCCGCGTCGGTCGCGTTCATGTGCAGCGGCTTGAGCTGGCCGAGGTCGGCGCCCTGCTTGCGGCGCGACTCGACGTAACGGTCGAAGGCGTCCGACGGCAGGTAGGTGACCCGCAGCGGCTTGAGGCCGGCCATGGTCTCGAGGTCCGCCCAGTCGGGCTCGAGGCGCTTGAGGGCCTCGTTGATGCGCTCGTGTGCCTCGTCGGAGCGGAGGGGGGAGCCGGGGCGCGGCTCGATGCGGACATGCAGCGTCGGCTGGGAGTTCGCGATCTCCTTGCGGGCGACCCAGTCCACGTAGGGGACGCCGGCCTCCTCGATCGCCGCCCAGACCGCTCGCTCGGTCAGCTTCACGAAGCCGGCGAGGTCGATCGTGTCTGAATGACGGCCGTAGGAGACCGCTTGCGGCAGCTGGACGCCGCTCAGCGAGTTGGTGCGGTCGGTGATCCGGAAGATGTCTCCGGTGCGGTATCGCACCATCGGGCCTCCGAAGAAATTGGTGATCACCATCTCGTAGTTCTTCCCGGGCTCGACCTCGTCCAGCAGGACGGTACGAACAGGCGCAGCGGCCGCTGCATCTGTCATGAATTCATCTTCGGGAATGAACTCCAAGAAGTTGAGGGTTGGACAGAAAGTCAGCGACGTTTTATCCCAACCCTGGACGCCCACGAGCAGCCCTTCGGAGCTCACGAACATCTCGAGGGGGTATACGCCCCAGTACTGGCGGATCTTCTCGCGGAAGAGCGAGGCGTCGCCGCCACCGACGGGGATTCCGATCGGCTTCAGCGCGTCCTTGGGGTAGAGCCCGCGGCCGGCGAACTTCGAGGTCGCCACCGCGCGTCCCATGCGGGCGAACGCCCGAGGGTTCTTGAGGCGGTCGAGGATGCTCCCAGGGGGCTTTCGCTGCCCGAACGTCTCCCCAAGACCTGCGAGGACCGAGGGGAGGGCGCCAATGAAGTCCACGCCCTCGGTGATCGCCCTGCCGAATGCCATCGCCATGCGGGCGGCGAACTCCATGCCGGCCGTATCGGGGTGGGGGAACATGCGCACGGGCCACATGTGGGTGCCCATCGCCTCCACGATCGTGCCGCTGCCGTAGGGCGCGGGCGCGGTCATGTTGAGAATGCGCGCGCCTGGCTTGAGGCGGACATCGCCTCGCTCGCGGGCGGCGCTGAGCATGAAGATGCCAGTCGTCACCCAGTTCATCTCGTCGAAGCGGGCCTGCGGCAGTGGAATCTGCTTCGGGTTCGCGCGAGTGCGGCCCGAGGTGCGGATCCACGAAACCGGTGCGCCGCCGATCGAGGTGTCGTCCTTCTGGCCGAGCGTGGACTCGTATGGGTCGTAGCCCGTGATTGGCACACGCTCCCGGAACTCCTCGATCGTGCGAGGCGGGCGGTCGCCGAGAAGCTGGCGTCCAAGCGGAACGGTCGGCAGCCACGCCAATGTTGCCTCCATGCCCGCGCGCTGCACGTCCATCGCCTGCTCGAGGTCGTAGTCGAGGAAGCCGAGCGTGCGCTCCCACAACGCTGCCGGCCCACGCTCACGGAACAGCCTGAGTGCGTCGTCCATGTCGCAGTCCCTGTCTCGCGCGAGCCCCGCGCGTGCCCCATATCGCGCTCGTAGTGGCGTGATATAGGCGGGATTCTTTGTGAGTATCGACCAAGGAGTAAAGATTGAGTAAAGACAGGACGCTGACGTTCGAATCAGGGAGCTCAGACCTCGGCTTGGCCCGCAATCCGCTCGAAGAGCAGCGCATACCGCGCTGGGTCGGCGACGAACACCGTCACGAGGATTGAGCGCAGCGTGCAGTCGCCCCAGGGCGTCGGATACGTGTCATCGAGGTGCTCCTCGAGCGTCCGGGCGAGTGAGGCGAGCCGCCGTCGATCGTGCTCTAGCAGGCCAATCAGCGAGGGGATCGTCGCCGCTGCGTACATCACCGCGCCGATCGTCGCCGCGTGGCGGTCGAGGCGGGGTGAGGCGAGCCCGCTCGCACCGGCCGCGATCGCGCCGAAGGTGGAGGCGGCCAGTTCGGTGGCCGCGACGAGTGAGGCGACATGCCAGCGCGGCGAGCGCTGGCCGGGGTCGGATCGGTCGGCGTGCTGCTCACCCAGCAGGCGAAACGCCATCGCCAGGCGCAGATGCAGCTCGCCGCCGGTCTCCTCGACTTCCTCGAGGGAAAGCTGCATCAGCGGGTCATCGGCGGAGGAGGGGAGACCGGCGTTCGTGCGAGGCTCCTAGTACGCTGGGCAGATGGGACAAGTCAGCCTGACAACTCATCTTGTCGTGCTCGCCGCGATGGTCGTCAACCTCTGGGTGGGCGGCGACCTGATCGAGGGCTGGGCCGGCCACACGGCGCGCTCGGCGTTCGAGATCGTGCTGATCGCTGGCTACGTGGTGCTGGTGCTCGGCTACGGCCGCCTCGGCAGCGAGAGCGACGAGCGAGATGAGCAGCCGCGGCGCTAGTCGTGGATGCGGCGTGGCCCCGGCAGCGGTCGCTTCGAGGCCTCGAGATCCGCGTCGAGGGCGTCCGAGGCGTGGAGCAGCGCTCGCTGCGCCGCCCCGATGCCGGCGTTGTAGAACAGCGGCGCGAGGTCCTCGGCGACCCAATCGAGGGTCATCATCGCGGCGAGGTCGCCCGGCTCTTCGCCAGTTTCTTCCCGTAGATGCGCCTTGATCCGCTCGAGTGCGATCTCGCGGTCTTCTTTGGACAGCGGTACGCCTTCGATCGGCACTATCGGAACCGCCGCGCCAGCGCGCTGGGCACGAGCGCGCTCCACTCGACGGTGACGTAGTCGAGCCGGAGCAGGGCGAAGAAGAGCACGATGCTGACGCTCACGACCGCGATCCGTCCGAGACCGATCGGGGCGCCCTGCCACCAGCCGGCGATAGCAGCGACATAAAACAACGAGAGCAGCGTCGTCACCGACAGCATGTAAAGCAGGTGCCAGACGCCAAGCCCGTTCCAGTGCCATGGCCGGGGCATCGACCAGTTCACGATGCCGCGCAGCGCCTGGACGATGTGGAAATAGGCGGTGATCGCGATCCCGAACCCGAAGGCGACGAGCAGGGTAGTGGGCGTGACCAGCCCGAGGTGCTCGTGCAGGGTCGCCACGACGAGCACGTTGACCAGTGGGAGCAGGATCCCGTCCCCGAAGATCGAGGACTTGTAGTCGAGGCTGCCTCGAAGCTCGTTCAGGAACGGGTGCTTCACCGCGATCAGGTAGAGGTTCAGAGCCGCGCCGGCGCCAAAGCCGAAGAAGAAGGTCGCGATTGCCGTTGTCCAGAGCGGGTGAGCGGCAATCGGGCCGAGAATAGAGTTCCAGAGTGCGTCCATGCGCTCATCGTACGCCTGCCTCGAGGCTCGGTCGCAGCGGCGAAGACGACGCCTTGACCCCCTGATCAGCGCCCGCCTACGATCGGCGTCCCCTCGGGGGAGAGCGCCGAACGCGCTTCGAGGGCGATTAGCTCAGCTGGTCAGAGCGTCCGGTTTACACCCGGAAGGTCAGAGGTTCGATCCCTCTATCGCCCACCATTCACGCCCCACGTTGGGCGCCCGTCGTATTGATTCTGGTTGTCCACACTGCATACACTCGGCCCCGCACATACCGTCGAGGTCTTCGAGCGGGGGATCTATGCCCAGCCGCAGCACGCACGAATGGCTCGAGGCTGCCTATGCCAAGGCGGTCGAGCGTACGAAGGAGCGCCAGAAGCGCTTTGAGTCGTCCTCGGGCGCCGAGGTCGACGCGACCTACGGCCCGGAAGCGCTCTCTGACTGGAACTACCACGAGAAGCTCGGCTTCCCCGGGGAGTACCCGTTCACGCGCGGCGTCCAGCCCACGATGTACCGCGGTCGTCTCTGGACGATGCGCCAGTACGCGGGCTTCGGCGACGCCGAGGAATCCAACCGCCGCTACAAGTTCCTGCTCGACCAGGGGCAGACGGGTCTCTCCGTCGCCTTCGACCTGCCGACGCAGATCGGTTACGACTCGGACGACATTCACGCGGAGGGCGAGGTCGGCAAGGTCGGCGTCGCCATCACGTCGCTCGATGACATGGAGACGCTGACCGACGGGCTGCCGCTCGACAAGGTCACGACCTCGATGACGATCAACGCGACCGGCTCGATCCTGCTCGCGATGTACGTCGCGGCAGCGAAGAAGCAGGGCGCGGACCTCACGAAGGTCGGCGGCACGATCCAGCACGACGTGCTCAAGGAGTACATCGCGCGCGGCACCTACATCTTCCCGCCGCGTCCTTCGCTCCGTCTGATCACGGATGTCTTTGCCTGGTGCAAGGACAACCTGCCTGACTGGAACACGATCTCGATCTCCGGCTACCACATGCGCGAGGCGGGCTGCACCGCCGCGCAGGAGCTCGCGTTCACCTTCGCCGACGCGATCGAGTACGTGGACGCCGCGATCGCGGTCGGCCTCACGATCGACGACATCGCACCGCGCCTCTCGTTCTTCTGGGCCTGCCACTCGAACTTCCTCGAGGAAGTCGCAAAGTTCCGCGCCTCGCGTCGGATGTGGGCGAAGATCGTGAAGGAGCGCTACGGCTCCGACAACCCACGCTCGCAGTCGCTCCGGTTCCACACCCAGACAGGTGGCGCGACCCTGACGGCGCAGCAGCCGATCAACAACGCGATTCGCACCGCCTACCAGGCCATGTCGGCCGTGCTCGGCGGCACGCAGTCGCTGCACACCAACTCGTTCGACGAGGCGCTGGCGCTGCCGACGGAGTCGAGCGTTGAGCTCGCACTGCGCACGCAGCAGATCATTGGCTACGAGACCGGTGTCGCTGACGTCATCGACCCGCTGGCCGGTTCCTACTTCATCGAGGAGCTGACCGACCGCGTCGAGAAGGAAGCAGAGGCTTACCTGCAGCGCATCGAGGACATGGGCGGCGCGCTGACCTGCATCGAGCAGGGATTCCAGCAGCGCGAGATCCAGGAGTCCGCGTTCCGCCTGCAGCGCATGGCTGAAACCAAGGAGCGCATCGTCGTCGGTGTGAACCAGTTCCAGACCGAGGCACTCGAGGTGCCGCCGATACTGCGCGTCTCCCCGGAGATCTCGCAGCGTCAGGTCGATCGCGTGAAGGCGCTCAAGGGCCGTCGCGATCAGGCTGCTGTCGATCGGGCGCTCGCTGACATCAAGGTGGCAGCCGCGGGCACCGACAACATGGTGCCGCTGTTCATCGCGGCCGTTGAGGCCTACGCGACCATCGGCGAGATCTGCAACGTGCTCCGCGATGAGTGGGGCGAGTACCAGGAAGTGCTGACGATCTGATCGTCCGCGTTCGACATATCGAATCGAGTAGGGGCACACAGTGATCGACCGCTTGCACCACGTCGCGATTGTGACCGGCAGCGCCGACGAGGCGCTCAAGTTCTATCGCGACACGCTCGGCCTTGAGGTCACCGAAGACCGAGTGATGGAGGCACAGGGTGTGCGTGGTGTGCTGCTCGCGTACGGCGAGAGCGAGATTGAGATCCTCGAGCCGGTCACGCCGGGGACGGGCGTTGATCGCTTCTTCCAGAGCCGCGGCTCCACGATGCACCACTTCTGCTTCAGCACCGACGACATTCGCGCCGAGCTCGCCCGTATCAAGGCGCTTGGTGATGTCGAGCTGATCGACCAGGAGCCTCGCGAGGGCCTCGCTGGCGAGATTGCCTTCATTCACCCGCGCTCGATGCACGGTGTGCTGATCGAGCTCGCGCAGACGCGTCCTGACGCGCACCACTCGGACGAAAAGGGCTTCGACCACGTCGTGGCTCGCGTGTCCGACCTCGCGGCTGCCGCGAAGGACTGGGAGCGCGTGCTCGGCCTCAAGCTCGTGAACACGATCGAGACGCCGACCTCCAAGATCGGCCAGGTCCAGTGTGGCCAGGTGATGATCGAGCTGATCGAGCCGGTCGCTGGCTCGCCGGGTGCAGAACAGCTCGCCACTGACGGTGAGCGCGCGATGTCGATGGTTGCCATCGACTTCCCGCAGATCAACGAGAAGGTCACCGACCTGCGCGGGAAGGGCATCACCCTCGACGACGCGACGCCCGGCGTACTGCCGAACAGCGTCCGCACGTCGATCTCCGCAGAGCAGGCGTTTGGGATGAGCGTTCAGCTGATCGCGTTCTCGCGGTCGTAGGAGGTAACGATGGCTACTGAGCAGCGGACCTTGCGTGTCCTCATTGCAAAGCCAGGCCTCGACGGCCACGACCGTGGCGCGAAGGTGGTCGCGCGCGCGCTGCGTGACGCCGGCATGGAGGTCATCTACACCGGCATCCGCCAGACGCCGGAGATGATTGCCGAGGCCGCGCTGCAGGAAGACGTCGACGTCGTCGGCCTCTCGATCCTGTCGGGCGCACACCTCGAGATCTTCCCGCGCGTCATCTCCGAGCTGAAGAAGCGCAGCGTCGAGGACGTGACGCTGTTCTGCGGCGGCATCATCCCGGAGGCGGACATCCCCGCCGTGAAGGAGATGGGCTTCTCGGCCGTCTTCGGGCCGGGCACCGACACCAACGACATCATCGCGTTCCTGCGCGAGAACGCGACCGAGCGCGCCTAGTGCCGTCCGAGCTCGCTGAGGGCGTCGTCGCCGGCAACCGCCGTGCGCTCGCCCGTGCCATCTCACATGTCGAGGCAGACAACGCCCAGGGCCGCGAACTACTCGCGGACCTCTACTCGCGCACGGGACGCGCGCAGACGATCGGCATCACCGGTTCCGCCGGTGCTGGCAAGTCCACGCTCGTTGGCGCGCTCGCGCGCGAGCAACGCAAGCGTGGGCGAACGGTTGGCATCATCGCCGTTGACCCGTCCTCGCCGTTCTCGCATGGGGCGATCCTCGGCGACCGCATTCGCATGCAGGACCTCACGGCTGACGGCGGCGTCTTCATGCGCTCGATGGCATCGAGGGGCAACCTCGGTGGCCTTGCGGAGATGGCGTCGGGGGTCGTGGACCTGATGGACGCGGCCGGCTTCGATGTCGTGCTCGTTGAGACGGTCGGCGCTGGCCAAGACGAGGTTGAGGTCGCCACGGCCACGCAATCGACCGTGCTCGTCGCGAACCCTGGTGGTGGCGACGACGTGCAGTCGATGAAGGCCGGCCTCATGGAGATAGCCCAGATCATGGTCGTGAACAAGGCAGACCTTGCTGGCGCCGACACTGCCGTCATGCAGTTGCGAGGCCTGCTCGCGATCGCCGAGCCGCGCGCGTGGCAGCCGCCGATCCTCAAGGCGATCGCACGCACCGGCGAAGGCGTGCCTGAGCTCGTCGATGCGATCGATAAGCACCAGGCGCACGTCCGCTCCGACGAGCATGCTGAGGCGGAACGTCAGGGCCTCGTCGAATCGCAGATCCTCTCGCTCGTGCGTGCAGCCCTCTATCGCGAGGCACTCGGTGCCGCGCGTGCGGAGGGCTCGATCGATACGCTCGTCGAGGAGGTCGTCCTGCGCACTCGTGACCCGCGCTCCGCGGCGACGACGCTGATTGATGCGCTGCGGCAGCGCTGGATGAAGCCCTGAGGCGGCGTGCCGCCCTCACGTTCGCCTCGATCGCCACAGCGCTGCTCGTCGCCTGCACGCAGCCCTCGAGCGCACAACCGCCTACGACTACTACGACGCCAACCGTCGAGCCGACACGCGTCGTCGTGACTGCAACACCGAGTCCTGCGCCAACCGCGACACCAACGCCTACACCGACGGCAACGAGCACACCTCGCCCGGTGCCGTCTGCGGGCGCCCCGGTGCGCGAGATCGATCGAGGCAACCTCGATCGTCGCGAGTTGGCGCTGACCTTCGACTGCGGTGCGACCGCGAACAACACGGCGGAGATCCTCGCTGCGCTGCGCGACGCTGATGTGCACACGACGTGGTTCATGATTGGCGACTGGGTGCGCGCGCATCCCGATCTGTCGCGCGAGATCGCCTCGCGTCACGAGATCGCGAGCCACAGCGATACACACCCGGACTACGTGCTGATGAGCGACGACCAGATCGCAGCAGACCTCGAGGCGGCCGACCGCACGTTTCAGCAAGTGCTGGGTCGATCCGCGAAGCCGATGTGGCGTGCCGCCTCGGGGAGCCGTGATGCGCGCGTGCTCGCCGCGGCGACGCGCGCGGGTTGGTGGCAGCACATCTTCTGGACGCTCGACCGTGACGCGAACGGCCTCGTGACTGGCGATTCTGGTGACTGGCGCGACTTCACGCCGCAGCAGGTGGCGGCGAACATGTTGCGCGCGGCCGCCCTCGGCAACGGCGTGATCACGGTGAGCCACTGCGACAGCGCGCAGACGCGTCAGGTGCTGCCCGAGGTGCTGCGCACGCTGAAAGAACAGGGCGTTCGAGTGACGACCGTATCTGACGTGCTGCGCTAGCATCGTGACCGTGCCGCTCCAACGCCTCCGCATCTGGTACCGCAAGACCGCTGCCGCGGCTGATATTCAGCCGGGCGAGCTGGGCCGCACCTGGGTCACAGTGATCGAGGCGGCCGGCCTGCAGATCGCGCGTCCCGAGGGCAGCAAGCGCGTGCGCATCGAGATGGGCCCCGCGCTGCCGCAGGGCGTGCCCGGCGATCGCGAGCCGCTCGATGTGTGGCTCGCTGAGCCGGTCGAGCTCGAGACAGTGTGTGAACGCCTGCGTGCGCACGTACCTGTCGGCATCGAGGCAGTTGGTGTCGACGAGATTGGCGACCGCTTGCCATCACTCGGCGCGTCGTTGCGGGCGGCGACCTATCGCGCAGTGCTCGCGAGCGGTGCGTGTGAGCTCGATACGCTCGCTGCGCGCTGCCGCGTGCTGCTCGATGCCACTTCGCTCCCCTGGACCGAGATTCGCGGCGAGCGTGTGCGTGAGATTGATCTGCGCTCGTTCATCCTCGACCTGCAGCCGGAAAACACTCCGCGTGGCGTCGAGCTCGTGATGCAACTTGTGCTCGCACAGGACCGTGTGGGCCGCCCCGCGTCCGTCCTTGCAGCGCTCGGCATTGAGAGCGAGCCGCTCGAACTCGTGCGCGAACGCGTCGAGGTGGATCGGCCATTGGTCGCACTGCACGCGTGGCGCACCGTGGGGCGCTTCTCGTGACATCGCAGGAATCTGTGCCATCGAGCATGCGTCGCCCGACAGACGGGGCAGCGCGTGTGCTGTTGATCACGCCGACAATCGCAGACATCGAGGTTGTTGCGGCGCTGCTACAGCCGTATGCGCCGGAACAGCTCGTCTCAGTGGATGGCGTTTCAGCCGCACTCGTTGAGGCTTGTGGCCGCGCGCTTGGCATCAAGATACGGCAGCTCGACGTCGCTACCGATGCGGCGAGCACGCTCGATGCCGTAGCCGCGGATGCGCAGGGGAACACGATTGCACTGCTCGTACCGCTCGAGGCGGTACCCGGGATCGTGGCCTATGCGCTGGGCGTGTCCGATGAGGCCGCGCCGCGCTTCGAGTTCGCCTCGAACGCGATTAGCGTTTTGGAGTGCGACGCGGACGGCCGGTGGGCGGTGGTTCGGGTGAACGAGGGGGCGTGGCCGCCGGGGCCGGCAACCCCTTGAGCAGCGGTCGAGCGAGATCGACAACGCGGTCCCACATCGGCTCCGTCAGGTCGCCAGCCTCGGCGCCCTTGAGTTTGCGCTCGGCAAGCCGCTTCAGCGTCTCGCGCATCGGTGTGGGCTCGCTGGGACCGGGCGGGAGGGGAGCTTCGACCAGGCGATCGCGTCGCTCGCGACGCCCCGCGATCGTCTCTAGGTTGTCGTGCGTGGCATCAGCAGGCTTCTTCGCACCGCCGGCGCGTGCTGCGTTGTCCTTGGCTGCATCTGGCTTGGCGTCGCGCTTCTTAGACGTGCTTCGCCAGTGGCCGAATGACCGATTATCGTCGCTGAGCATGGCGCGTACCCCGCGATCACATGGTGTCGAGGTGATCATCGACATACCGCACGGGGAGTTGAGCCCGCGCGCCGCTCTGTAATGCGTTTGACACCACGATCGCGTCTGGTACGGTGATTGTGGCGGGGGCAGGACGGTTGAGGTCTGCCTTCAGTGCAACTCCCCAGACTCGCGTCCCCGGCATTCGGGCCGTCGCACGTCGTCCTGACGATCGCGGCGCTCTTCCTGTGTCTCTTCATGTACTCCTACGTGCAGACCGCCACGCAGACGTATCGCCTGCATGAGCAGCGTCGCGTGCTGGTGCATGACGTCGATGAGCTGCGCCGCCAGAAGGCCGAGCTCATCGGGCTGAAGGAATACCTCGCCTCCGACGAATACCTCGAGTCTGTCGCGCGCACGAAGTTCGGCCTCGTCCGTCCCGGCGAGACTGCCGTGCACGTCGATGCGCCGAAGCAGCCTGATGCCGCGCGTCTGCCAAACCAGCGTTGGTGGGAAGCACTCTTCGCGCGATAGCACGCTGCGCGATCGCGAGGGGAGTACGCTCCGCGCGTGGACGAGTTCCCCCGCACCCGCATCACTGGCGCCTTCGAACGACGCGTTGCGAGCGCACTCGATCGGCTCGTGCCACAACCTGAATGCGTGATCGTTGCCTGCTCTGGTGGGCCTGACTCGACGGCCGCCCTCGTCGCGATCGCGCGCAGCGGACAACCACTCGTCGTGGCGCATTTCGATCACCGCATGCGCAGCGATGCGGAGTCCAAGGCGGATCGCGCAGCTGTCGCAACACTCGCGACACAATTCGCTGTTCCCCTGCTCGCAGGCCGAGGCTCAGGACATGCGCGCTCCGAAGACGATGCGCGTACCGAGCGCTATCGCTGGCTCGCGTCAGCAGCGGTCGAGTCAGGTGTCACTGCGTGCGTGACCGGCCACACGCTCGATGACCAGGCCGAAACCGTGCTGCTCCGACTGACCCGCGGCGCGAGCCTCACCGGCGCTGCCGGCATGGCCGAGTCCGCACCATGGCCGATCGA